>JAYTQP010000504.1:0-2590 GCA_043746675.1 Rhodospirillales bacterium
TTCGACACGCTTGCGGTGGCCGACATCGCCGTTGCGGTTCATTTCGCCAATCTGCGCTGGGCGGCGGTCGAGACGGACGTGACGCCGTGGCCGAAAACCATGGCCTGGGTCGCGCGGGTGGAGGCGCTGCCCGGCCTGGCCCGACTGACCGCGCTTGGCGAAGCGGCGATGACCACGCGGCGCGCCGATCGCCAGGCGCTTTACGAGCGCATGGGCATCGGGCTCACCGAAACCAGTTTCGCCGGATCGGAATTCCGCAAAGGGCCGATGAGCGTCTGAAATTCAGGCGGCGATCGCCAGCGGTTTGGGCGCCCGTTTGCCGGCCAGGATGCGCGCCCAGCCCATCAGGATCGCGATCCCGACCGCCGACAGGCCAAAATCCAGCACCCAGAAATAGCCCGGCCAAAGCCGCAGCGCGGTGGACACGAAGTAGGACAGGAATACCCCCAGGCAGAACACTTCCAGGCTGTGCCGGCCCATGCGGGCCACCGCTTCGGCCAGCCCGGTGCGCATCCAGCCGGCGTCGCGCGGCATGAAGGCGCCGACCAGCCAGGCCAGACTCATCGCGTGCAGCAGACGTGGCCAGGCGAATTCCTGCTTGTCGTAAACCCAGGCGGCTTCCACCGCAGGTGCCGGCAACGGCAGAAAACCGTGCCAGCTCAGTTTTACGTAGAACCCCACCACCAGCGCCAGAACTGCGGCGGCGGTTGCCAGCGGCGCCCAGGGCGCATCGTATGGCAACGCCCGCCCATACAGCAACGCCCGGCGGCCGAGCCAGGCGCCGAGCAGATACAGCATTTGCCAGGCGAACGGATCGAAGCCCATGCCGATCTCCTCGGTCAGGCTGGGCGAGGTGATCCAGCCGATTTGCACCGCGAGATAGACCAGCGCCGGCGGCAGCAGCGCCCAACTGCCGATCCGGCCAACTGCGAACAGGAACGGCGGCAGCAGCAGCATGCCCCAGACGAACGTCGGCAGAATGTCCATCCAGTCCGGTTCGTAGATCATCCCCAAGATAGCCGGCAGCGCGTGCAGCGGGTCGGCGATCAGCCAGCCCCAGCCGAGCCGGGATAGCTCGCCTGGAATGAAGCGCGCGCTGACCAGCGCCAGCATGCCGAAGAAACCAAGGCAGAGGGTCAGATGGGTGCAATAGAGCCGCCCGGCGCGGCGGAAAATATCCGACGCCGCCGCGCGCGCCGAGTCCCGCGCCGCCTTCAAAGTATAGACGCTGCCCAGCATGAAGCCGGACAGGAACAAAAACTGCTCCGAACTGTCCGACAGCCCCCAAGCGCGGTGAATAAACCAGCCGCCGACGAAGGAATTGGCGATGTGGCTGACGAATATGGCGATCTGCAGGCCACCGCGAATAACATCGAGCCGCTGGTCGCGCGCCGGGCGGGCGGGAAGAACTATCAAACCGGCCGCCCGATTTGCCGTGCCGCATCGGCTCGGCTAAGGCGGGCCGCCCGCAACCGGAGAACTGCCATGCCCGTGATGTCCGACATTTGGATCCGCCAGATGGCCACCGAGCACGGCATGATCGACCCTTTCGTGGAAAGCCAGAAACGTGACGGCGTGATCAGCTACGGGCTGTCCAGCTACGGCTACGATGCCCGCGCGGCCGATCAGTTCAAGATCTTCACCAATGTCGACAGCGCCGTGGTGGACCCGAAACAATTCAACCCCACCAGCTTCGTCGACCGGCAAACCCCGGTCTGCGTCATCCCGCCAAACTCGTTCGCGTTGACCCACACAATAGAATATTTCCGCATTCCACGAGATGTTTTGGTGGTGTGCCTGGGGAAGTCCACCTATGCGCGCTGCGGCATCATTGTGAATGTAACGCCGCTGGAACCGGAGTGGGAGGGCCAGGTGACCATCGAAATCAGCAACACCACCCCGCTTCCCGCCCGCATCTACGCCAACGAAGGGATTTGCCAGTTCCTGTTCCTGCACGGCAACGAACCCTGCGAAACCAGCTACGCCGATAAGGCAGGGAAATATATGCACCAGCGCGGGGTGGCGCTGCCGCGACTGGGGTAGGCAATCGCCGCGCCCAGGCCCGGCGATTTGCAGAACACTGGAACGCTTGACCGAAGCGTAAGCATCGACTAACGGTTAGCCATGAATGACGGTTCAGCCGCGTTGCGGGCGCTCGGCGCGCTTGGCGATCCCACCCGGCGGGCGATATTTGAGCGCCTGGCGATGCAGCCGGCCGCGGTCGGCCGGCTTGCCGCCGGGCTGCCGGTCAGCCGATCGGCGGTGTCGCAGCATTTGCGGGTACTGAAAGATGCCGGCTTGATTACTGAAACGATTGCCGGCACCCGGCACATCTACCGGCTGGACCCGCGCGGCATTGCCGCGATGCGCGACTGGCTGGATGGTTTCTGGGGCAAGGCGCTGGGCGCGTTCAAGGATTTTGCCGACCAACAGGCTGAAAAGGATGCGCCGGGATGACAATCGCGCCGATTGTGAAAACTGTTGTGGTGGCGGTGCCGCCATCGCGTGCGTTCGAACTGTTCGCGGGTTCGATGGGACTATGGTGGCCGCTCGGGATGACCGTCGGCAAGGCGCCGCATGTTGCCATCAC
>JAYTQP010000505.1:0-1596 GCA_043746675.1 Rhodospirillales bacterium
GTGAAGAATTATGCGATCTGGTTCGATCTGATCATCATCGTGCAAACCCTGCGGGTGGTGTTATGGCCGGGTGGCGCACGATAATCCCGACAGCCGACTATATTTTCGTCTCAGCGGCGCGTTTGGCCGCATTGGTCTGAAATTCCTCGGTGCTGTTGACGCGCGGGAAGGGCGTATCCGGCACCGGGACACCGAGGAACGCACAGAGCGGCGTCCAACCCTGAGCGATGTCATATTCCAGCAACTGCGCCGCCGGCACTCCGCGCCGGACCGCCGCATTATGCGCCTGATAGCCGGCAATGCTGGCGGCGCGATCATCGCGCCTGCCACCGAAATGGCGCTCAAAAATCGCCCGGATCATTTTGCCCTGGGATGATTGATCGCCGATCATGCGGTCGTTGGCCGGACCGAAAATCGTTGCCTGGGTGCTGCGAAACCAGGCTTCCGGGTCACGCACTGTCAGAACAACCTTGGCGCGCGGGGCGTGGGCAAGCAATTCCCGCCAGTAGTCGGTCGATGGCCAATCGACGGTGGAACGATAGCCGGCGAATACCGCGTCCCAGTCCATCGCCGCCCCGGCCGCCGCCGCCGCCCAGTAATCCGGGGCTAGCGGGTTCTTGAACACCTCGACCATGTGGTAGCACGGCCCGAAACCGAGTTGATCCAACGCCATTTTTAACGACATCGTGCCGGTGCGCCCGAAGCCGGCGCCGATAACTTCCAGGGCCATGCTGATCGCCTCCCTCAGACCGGGTCCAATACAACCACCGGGATTTCGCGCCCGACCGCCTTGATCTGGTAATCCGCGAACGGCGGCCAGATCTTCACCGCCTTCTCCCACAATGAAGCCCGCTCGGCGCTGGCCGCGGTGCGTGCCTGGGCGTGCATTTTTTTGGTGCCGACCTGGATTTGCACCGCCGGGTTGGCGAGGATATTGCGATACCAGCCGGGATGTTCGGGCGCGCCGCCCTTGGAGGCGATGATGAAGTAGCTGCTGCCAGTTTCGCCGTAGAACAGCGGAAACAGGAAATGCTTGCCGGATTTGCGGCCGACGGTGGTCAGCAGCAGCGACGGCACCGCCATTTCCGGCAGGTTGGGGGCTTTGATGGTGTACAAATGGCCATCGGTGCCGCCGCTCGACAGATAGCGGGCAACGTGGTCCTGCATCCATTTCGGCAGATTGTCGGGCAGGGCGGCTTCGGACATCGGAGAACTCCGTTTTACCGCGCTGATGTTAGGTCAAGCCTGCGGCGCCGACAACGCCATCAGCCGCCCCCAGCCGGTGATACGGCCAGGATCGACCCCGGCGAGCCGCAGGGACTGCCAGACGGCGGTGGAAATCGTGTCGTAAATCGGCAGATCCAGTTCGGCCTCCAGTGCTGCAACCAGGGGCGCGGCGCGCAGATTGGTGCAGAAGGTGGCAATGCAGTCGGGTCGGGCGGCGGCGACCGCGCGCACCATGGCTTCGATCTGGGCGGCGCCGACCTCGGCGAATGAAAAATTTCCGGGATCGTTCAAATGCCGCTCGGCAGCACATTCGAAGCCGGCGGCGGCGTAATTGGTTAGAATCCGCGCTTGCACATCGTGTAGATAGGG
>JAYTQP010000506.1:0-3279 GCA_043746675.1 Rhodospirillales bacterium
ATCGGGCTGCAAATTACCGAGTCGCTGGTTGCGCATTCCACCCTGGATGCGCGCGGCCGGCAGGCGCGCGCGCTTGAACTGCTCGACCTCGTTGGCATCGCCGCCGGGCGGGCGCGGCTGGAGCAGTTCCCGCACGAATTTTCCGGCGGCATGCGCCAGCGCGCCATGATCGCCATTGCGTTGGCCGCCAATCCGGCCTTGCTGCTGGCCGATGAGCCGACCACGGCGCTGGATGTTACGATCCAAGATCAGATTCTGCGGCTGTTGCGCGGCCTGGTGGCGGCGACCGGGATGGGCATGATCCTGGTGACCCACGATCTCGGCGTGATCGCCGAAACCTGCGACCGGGTGGCGGTGATGTATGCCGGCCGGCTGTGCGAAACCGGGCCGGTGGACGGCGTGTTCGCGCAGCCGCGGCATGCCTATACGTCCGCCCTGCTGCGCGCGATGCCCGGCGCCGGGCCGCGCGATCGCAAGCTGCTGACCATTCCCGGCATGGCGCCGAAGCTGGATGTGCCGGCGCCGGGCTGCGCTTTTGCGCCGCGCTGCGATCTGGTGCGACCGCAATGCGCCGACCTGCGGCCACCCTTGCGGCCGGTCGGGCCGGACCAGTTCAGCGCCTGCCATGCCGCCGAAAGCGTGGTGGCATGACGGTGCTTCTTGAAACCGTTGATCTCGCCAAACGATTTCCCGGCCGGCGCGGGTTCGCCGATCTGCTGGCCGGCCGGCCACGGCCGGTGGTGCGCGCGTTGGATGGAGTGACATTGGACGTGCGGCGCGGCGAGACGCTCGGCATCGTCGGCGAAAGCGGCTGCGGCAAATCCACCCTCGCACGCTGCCTGGTCGGGCTGCATGTGCCAGATGCGGGCGTGGTGCATTACCAGGGTGCGGCGGTTGCCAGCCTCGATGCCGCCGCGAGGCGCAGTTTCCATCGCCAGGTGCAGATGGTGTTCCAGGACCCGTATGGCTCGTTGAACCCGCTGATGTCGGTCGGCGACACGCTGGCCGAGGCGCTGTCGGTGCATCGGGTCGTGCCGCGCGCGGAAATTCCGGCGCGGGTGCAGAAACTGCTCGATCTGGTGCATTTGCCGGCCAGCGCGGGCGGGCGCTATCCGCATGAATTTTCCGGCGGCCAGCGCCAGCGCATCGGCATCGCCCGCGCGCTGGCGGTGGAACCGGCGGTGATCGTGGCGGATGAACCGGTGTCTGCGCTGGATGTTTCGGTGCAGGCGCAGATCATCAATCTGTTGCAGGAATTGCAGGAAAATCTTGGCCTGACGCTGGTTTTCATCACCCATGATCTGCGCCTGGTGCGCCATCTGACCCACCGGGTGGCGGTGATGTATCTCGGCCGCATCGTCGAACTCGGCCCAACCGAGGCGCTGTTCGCCGGCCCCCGCCACCCCTACACGCAGGCGCTGCTGCGGGCGGTGCCGATGTTGAAACCAGGCCAGCGCCGCGCCGATGCGGCGGTGCGCGGCGAACTGCCGAGCCCGCTGGCGCCGCCGCCCGGTTGCGCCTTCCATCCGCGCTGCGGGCTGGCGGTGGCGCAGTGTTCGGCCGCGGTACCCGCGCTGGCCGATCGTGTTGGCGACTGGCCGGTGGCCTGTCATCTGGCGGGTTGACGCGCCATCACCCGCCCATCGAGCACCCCAGCCAAAACGCCCAACCCGTAGACCGCAGCGGCGAACAATGGCACCGCGACGGTGCCGAAGCGGTCGGCCAGCGCGCCGGCCACGATCGGGCCGATCAACTGGCCGATCCCGAGGCAGGCGGTGGCGATGCTGAAAGCGCTGGCATAATGCGCCGCCGCGCAACGGTCGCGCACGAAGGCGCTGACCAGGGCCGGTGTGGCGGCCAGCCCGAACCCCACCAGAACGGCCCCGGCCAATGCGAAGGCGGCGCCGCTGCCGGAGGCCACCAGTGCGCCGAGCGCGCCGCAGGTTGCAGCCCCCATCAGCGCCAGCTTGCGCAGGCGCACTTGCGCCAGCGCCCGCGCGGTGACGGCGGCCCCGAGCATCGCCGCGGTGCCGTAGCCGATCCAGGCCGCCGCGATCACCGCCGGGGAGGATTGCAGCGCCACCAGCCTTGTGCCGGCAAAGGTGGCGAAGGCGACATAGGCCACGCCGAACAGGAAATAATGCGCGTTGAGAAAAATCCAGCGCGGTGCGAGCGCATCGCGGGCGGCAAAACCATCGCCGGCCGCAACATTGGCCGACACGCCAGTGCCGCGCGGCGGAAACACCCAGGCGAGCCAAGCGGTGGCCACCGCGCCGACCAGAAACATCGCCCGCCAGTTCCAGTCCGACGGCGGCAGCAGCGGCAAAATCCCGCCGGCCAGCGCCATCGCCAGGCCGGTGCTGCCCCAGGCCAGCATGCTGACCGGCACCCGCCAGGACGGCGAGATTTCCGCGAACGTGATCACCAGGATCGCCAGCACCGCGCCGCCGCCACCGAAGCCCATCAGCCAGCGCCCGCAGCCCAGCACGATCGGCCCGACGCTCGTCGTTGGCGCCGCCGCGCAGATCAGCGCGCCCAGGCACAGCACAACATGGGAAAAGGCGGCCAGCCGCCGCATATCCAGCCGGCGGGCGAGGGCAGGGGCGGCCAAGGTGCCCATGAGGTAGCCGAGCAGGTGCACCGTGTTGATCGCGCCGGAGGCGGCGTAGCCGAGCCCCATGCTGCGGCGCAGTTCCGGCAGCATGATGCCGTAGCCAAACCGTGTCAGCCCGACATCGATGCAAATGCCGAACGCCGCCCAGATGACCAGCCGGATCATGCCCGCTTGCGGGCCTTCATCGGTTTGGGCAGCAGCGGCACCAGATAGGCGCCGGTATGGCTTGCCGGATTGGCCGCCACGGCTTCCGGGGTGCCGGCGGCGACGATCCGCCCGCCGCCATCGCCGCCTTCCGGGCCGAGATCGAGCACCCAGTCGGCGGTTTTGATCACTTCCAGATTATGCTCGATCACGACAACCGAATTGCCCTGATCGACCAGCGCGTGCAGCACTTCCAGCAGTTTGCGCACGTCCTCGAAATGCAGGCCGGTGGTTGGTTCGTCCAGAATATACAAGGTCCGCCCGGTCGCCCGCCGCGCCAGTTCCTTGGACAGTTTGATCCGCTGCGCTTCGCCGCCGGACAAGGTGGTGCTGGACTGGCCGAGCGCGATGTAGCCCAGCCCGACCTGTTGCAAGATTTTCAGTCGGTCGTGGATGCGGGTGGCGGCGGAAAAATACGGCACCGCTTCGTCCACCGTCATGGCCAGCACTTCGGCGATCGA
>JAYTQP010000507.1:0-8162 GCA_043746675.1 Rhodospirillales bacterium
CATAAATATGCTGCGACGAGCGGAACACCGACAGACGCGGACGCCCACCGGCCTTGCGACGCAGTTGAAAGCGAAGGCGCTCGCGCCGGCGCTTTGCCAGATCCTTATTGTCGCTCATTACTTCTTCTTGCCTTCCTTGCGGAGGATCTGCTCACCCTCGAACTTCACGCCCTTGCCCTTGTAAGGCTCTGGCGGGCGCCAGGCACGGATTTCCGCGCAAACCTGGCCGACGAGGCGCTTATCGACCCCTTCGACTTTGATCAAAGTCGGCTTTTCGCAGGTTACCTTGATGCCTTGCGGGATCGGGTAGACCACATCGTGCGAGAAGCCGAGATTGATCACCAGGTTAGGGCCGGTGACCGCGGCGCGATAGCCGGTGCCGGTGATTTCCATGGTCTTGGAAAACCCGACCGAAACGCCCTGCACCATGCTGGCGATCAGCGACCGCGTGGTGCCCCACATCATCCGCGCCGGCGAGGAATTGCCGCGCGGGGCGATGCTGACCTTATTGCCTTCAACCTTAGCATCGACCTTGTCGGTCAACGCCAGGTTCAGAACGCCGAGCTTGCCGGTGGCGGTGATCACCCCGTTGGCGAGGGCGACCTGGACGCCGGCCGGCACTTCGACGGGATATTTGCCTACGCGTGACATTGCATCCCCCTTAGAAGACCCGGCAAAGCACTTCGCCGCCAACATTGGCAGCGCGCGCTTCGGCGTCGGACAGCACCCCGCGAGGGGTCGACAGAATGGAGACGCCCAGTCCGGCATAAACCCGCGGCAATTCCTTGATCTTGGAATAGACGCGGCGGCCGGGCTTGGAGATGCGGGTGATTTCCTTAATCACCGGCTCGCCTTCATTGTATTTCAGCTCGATGCGCAACTGGGCGACGCCGGGGCGGAGTTCCTCAGCCGCGAAACCGCGAATGAAGCCTTCGCGCTTCAGCGCATCCAGCACGTTGGCGCGCAGATGCGAGGCCGGCGCCACGCAGGAGGTGTGCCGCGCGCGCTGCGCATTACGAATGCGGGTGATCATATCACCCAAGGGATCTGACATTGACATTCAGCAGTTCCTACCAGCTCGCCTTGGTCATGCCGGGGATCTGCCCGGCGCTGGCCATGTCGCGCAACGCGATGCGGCAAAGCTTGAATTTGCGGTAGTTGCCGCGCGAACGCCCGGTCAACTCACAGCGTAGCCGGACCCGCACCTTGGCGCCGTTGCGCGGCAGTTGGGCGAGCTTGATGGTCGCCTCGAAACGGTCTTCGACCGGCAAGGTGCGATCCATCACGATCGCCTTCAAGGTTGCCCGCTTGCCCTTGTCACGCTTCGCCAAACGTTCCCGCATGATGTTGCGGTTGACCTGAGAGGTCTTGGCCATTGTGCTGTATCCTCCGGAACCTGCCGGCTAGGCCGGGGGTTTTCCCAATCGTGTGTCAGAAAGCTGTGCGAACCCTTCGTCTTGAACCGGCAAGCCGGTCAGGCGACGAAGGGGATATCAAACTGTTTCAGCAGCGACTTGGCTTCCGCATCGGTCTTCGCCGTGGTGACGAAAACGATATCCATGCCGCGAATTTCGTCCACCTTGTCGTAGACGATTTCCGGGAACACGATCTGTTCCTTCAGCCCCATGGCGAAGTTGCCGCGACCGTCGAAACCCTTGCTGCCGCCGATGCCGCGGAAATCACGCACGCGCGGCAGCGCGATGGTGACGAGGCGATCGAGGAATTCATACATGCGGGTTTTGCGCAGCGTGACTTTGCAGCCGATGGGCAGGCCCTCGCGGATCTTGAAGCCGGCAATCGCCTTCTTGGCGACTGTCTTGACCGGCCTCTGGCCGGCGATCAGCGCCATTTCACCAACCGCGGCATCGAGCTTCTTCTGATCGCCGGCGGCGTCGCCCACGCCCATGTTGATCACTATCTTTTCCAGCCGCGGCACTTGCATCGGATTGGTGTAGCCGAACTGCGCCTGCATGGCCGTGCGGATGCTATCGAGATAGCGCTGCTGCATGCGCGGCACGCTGCCGGTGCCGGCCGACGAGACCGCTTCGGCGGTAAAGCCGATATCGCCGCGTGACCGGCCTTCGGTCGAGACCGGCTTACCGGCGCCGCCCTTGGCATTGGTTTTCGGCGCGCCGCCCTTGGCCGGAGGCTTGCCGCCTTTGGCCGGGGCCTTGCCGCCGGACTTCCTCTTGTCGCTCATGGCTGTATCCTCAGCTTTCGACCAGGTTGCCGTTCGCCTTGGCGACGCGGACCTTGCGGCCGTCTTCCAGCAGGCGGAAACCGACCTTGGTCGGAGTGCCGGTCTTGGGATCGACCAATTTCAAATTGGACAAATGGATCGGCGCTTCAACCTGCACGATCCCGCCCGGCTGCCCCACGCCCTTCGGCTTGGTGTGCTTGCTGATCATGTTGACGCCCTGGACCACTGCGCGCTCATCCTTCGGGACCACGCGCAGCACTTCACCGCGCCGGCCCTTCTGGGCACCGCTGATGACCAGAACCTGATCGCCTTTGCGAATGCGGGCTGCCATCACAGCACCTCCGGCGCGAGCGAGATGATCTTCATGAACTTCTTCGCGCGCAGCTCGCGCACCACCGGCCCGAAAATGCGGGTGCCGATCGGCTCCATCGCCTTGTTGATCAGCACCGCCGCATTGCGGTCGAAGCGGATCGCGCTGCCATCGGCGCGACGCACCGGGAAGCTGGTGCGCACGATCACCGCCTGATGGACGTCGCCCTTCTTCACCTTGCCGCGCGGAATGGCATCCTTGATCGACACCACAATCACGTCGCCGACAGACGCGGTTTTGCGCTTGGAGCCGCCGAGCACCTTGATGCAGAGAACCTTGCGGGCGCCGGAATTGTCGGCGACCTCGAGGGTGGATTCGACTGAAATCATCTATCCGTCCTCCTATGCTTGGCTCGAAGCTTGCGCTTCAAGTGCTGCGGGCGCGACCGGCTGACCGTTGCGCTCGATCACCACCCAGGTCTTGCGCTTGCTGAGCGGACGGCATTCCTCGATCCGCACGGTGTCGCCGACCTTGCAGACGTTGACCTCGTCATGCGCCGCGTATTTCTTCGAAAGCCGGATGAATTTCTTGTAGAGCGGATGCATCACGCGCCGATTGACCAAAACCGTAATGGTCTTGTTCATCTTGTCGCTGGTCACCTGCCCGCTAAGGACGCGCCTTGGCATCGTCCGTTCTCCTTCAGGACTGCGTGGCGGAGTTTTTCTTCTCCGCCAGAATGGTCTTTACCCGCGCGATATCGCGACGGGTCTGGCGCACGGCGCCAACGCCCTCGGTTTGCCCGGTGGCGCGCTGGAAGCGCATGTTGAACTGCGCCTTGCGCAGTTCGAGCAGTTGGGCGGCCAGTTCGTCGGCGGTTTTCAACCGCACGTCGGTGGCTTTCATCTGTTTGGCCATGTCAGGCATCCCCAATGCGGGCGATGAACTTGGTCTTGATCGGCAGCTTGGCGGCGCCCAACGCGAGCGCCTCCTTCGCCAGATCCTGGCTCACGCCGTCGATCTCGAACATGATGCGGCCCGGCTTGACCCGCGCCACCCAGAATTCCGGGCTGCCCTTGCCGGAGCCCATGCGGACCTCGGCCGGCTTCAACGAGACCGGAACATCGGGGAAGATGCGGATCCAGACCCGGCCGACGCGCTTCATCGCCCGGGTGATCGCGCGGCGGGCCGCCTCGATCTGCCGCGCGGTGACGCGTTCCGGCTGCAACGCCTTTAGGCCATATGTGCCGAAGTTCAAATCGGTGCCACCCTTGGCATTGCCATGGATGCGCCCTTTGTGGGCCTTGCGGTATTTGCTACGTTTGGGAGAAAGCATCGTGGTCCGTCCTTACCGCTGCGGCGCCTGTTCGGCCGCACGGCGATCTTGCGCCAGCGGGTCGTGGGCCAAGATCTCACCCTTGAAGATCCAAACTTTCACGCCGCACGTGCCATAGGTGGTCTTGGCCGTCGCCACGCCGTAATCGATGTCTGCGCGCAGCGTGTGCAACGGCACCCGGCCTTCGCGATACCATTCCACCCGGGCGATTTCGGCGCCGCCGAGGCGGCCGCCGCAATTGATCCGGATGCCCTGGGCGCCAAGCCGCATCGCGGACTGCACCGCGCGCTTCATCGCCCGGCGGAAGGCCACGCGACGTTCAAGCTGCTGGGCGATGTTCTCGGCAACCAGGGTGGCGTCGATTTCCGGCTTGCGGATTTCGACGATGTTCAGGGTCACTTCGGACTTGGCGAGCTTGGCGAGATCCTTGCGCAGGTTCTCGATATCCTGGCCCTTCTTGCCGATCACCACGCCCGGACGGGCGGCATAGATGGTGACGCGCGGCTTCTTGGCCGGACGTTCGATCACCACGCGGGACACGCCGGCGCCGGACAGGCGGGCGCGCAGATGCGTGCGCAGCTTCAAGTCGTCGTGCAGCAGCCGAGAATAGTCCGAGCCGGCGAACCAGCGGCTGTCCCAGGTGCGGTTGATGCCGAGCCGCAGCCCGATCGGATTGACTTTATGACCCATAGGTTATGCCGCCCCTTGTTCGTTGACCGCGGTATCGACTGCGGCCAGTTCGGCGTCCACGGCTGCGATTTCAGCAGCCCCTGCAACGGCGGTGAGTTCATTCGGGTCGATCTGGGTGCGTTCGGCCACGATGATCTTGATGTGGCTGAACCACTTCTCAATGCGGGACGCCTTACCACGGCCGCGCGCCATGAAACGCTTCATCACGATCGCGCGGCCCACTTCGGCGCGGCTGACGAACAGCCGATCGACGTCGAGGCTGTGATTGTTTTCGGCGTTGGCGATGGCACTTTCCAGCAGCTTCTTCACCGTCTGGGCGATGCGGCGTTTGCTGAAGGTGAGGGTCGCAACGGCGTCGGAGGCGGAACGATTGCGGATCAGCCCGGCAACCAGGTTCAGCTTGCGCGGCGAGACGTGCACGTTGCGCAGAATGGCCTGCGCTTCGGTGTCGGCCAGCATGCGCGGATGTTTCGGCTTGCTCATGTCAGCCTCGCTTCGCCTTCTTGTCCGACGAGTGGCCGGTGAAGGTCCGGGTCGGCGAGAATTCGCCGAATTTGTGACCCACCATATTCTCGGACACCTGCACCGGCAGGAATTTACGGCCGTTATAGACGCCGAACACCAAGCCGATGAACTGCGGCAGGATGGTCGACCGGCGCGACCAGATCTTGATGACCTCGTTGCGGCCGGACTGGCGGGCGGCTTCCGCCTTGGCCAGCATATACCCGTCGACGAACGGGCCTTTCCAGGAAGAACGGGTCATGGCTTAGCCTTTGCCCTTGCTGCGGTTGCGGATAATCAGACGATCCGTCCGCTTGTTCATGCGCGTTTTGGCGCCCTTGGTCGGCTTGCCCCATGGCGTGACCGGATGGCGGCCACCCGAGGTGCGGCCTTCGCCACCGCCGTGCGGATGATCTACCGGGTTCATCACCACGCCGCGATTGTGCGGCTTGCGGCCCATCCAGCGGGCGCGCCCGGCCTTGCCGAGGCTCTGGTTGGAGTTGTCCGCGTTCGACACCGCGCCGATCGTGCCCATGCATTCGCTGCGCACCATGCGAAGCTCGCCGGACATCAGCTTGATCTGCGCGTAGCCGCTATCCTTGCCAACCAACTGGGCATATTGCCCCGCCGCACGGGCGATCTTGCCGCCGGCGCCCGGCTTCAGTTCGATGTTGTGGACGATGGTACCGACCGGGATCGCGCCCAACGGCATCGCGTTGCCCGGCTTGATATCAACCTTCGCGCCAGAAACCACGCTATCGCCGACCTTCAAGCGTTGCGGCGCTAGGATGTAAGCAAGTTCACCATCCTGATACTTTACCAGCGCGATGAAGGCGGTGCGGTTGGGATCATATTCCAGCCGCTCCACCACCGCCGCCACGTCGGCCTTACGACGACGAAAATCGACGATGCGGTAGGATTGCTTGTGACCACCGCCCCGGAAGAAGCTGGTGATGCGGCCGTGATTGTTGCGCCCGCCGGAGTGGCTTTTGCCTTCGGTCAGGCCCTTGACCGGCTTGCCCTTGTAAAGGTCGCGCCGATCGATCAGCACCGTGCCGCGCAGGCTTGGCGTGACCGGTTTGAAGTTCTTGAGTGCCATTGTCGCTCTTCCCGCCTTACGCCAGACCGGTGGTCAGGTCGATCGACTGACCCTCGGCCAGCGAAACATAGGCTTTTTTGACGTCCGAACGCCGGCCGGGACGACCGCGGAAACGTTTGGTCTTGCCCTTGAGAACGAGCGTGTTGACGCCCTTCACCTTAACCCCGAACAAGCCTTCGACCGCCGCCTTAATCTCCAGCTTGGTGGCGTCGATCGCCACTTTGAAAACCACCTGGTTGCGCTCAGCCAGGCTGGTCGCCTTTTCGGTGATCACCGGGCTGCGCAGGATGTTGTACATCCCTTCCCGCGAAAGCGTAGGCCCCTTGGGAGCCGCCTTAACGTCGCTCATGCCAGGCGCTCCTTCAGGCCTTCAAGTCCGGCCGTGGTGATGGCCAGCACGTCGTGGCGCAGAATGTCGTAAACGTTGGCACCGATCGTCGGCAGCAGATCGATGCCGATGATGTTGCGGCTGGCCAAAGCGAAACCGACGTCGATGGTGTGATCGACCACCAAAGCCGATTTCCAGCCGAAGGCCGCGAGCTTGGCCTGCAAATCCTTGGTTTTGGTCGGGCCGGATACGCTGTCCAGCACCACCAGCTTGCCGTCCGCCTGCTTCTGCGACAGCGCGCTGATCAGGCCGAGGCGGCGCACCTTCTTTGGCAGGTCGAACGCGTGGCTGCGCACCACCGGACCGTGCACCGCGCCGCCGCCGCGAAATTGCGGTGCGCGCAAGCTGCCCTGGCGGGCGTTGCCGGTGCCCTTCTGCTTGTAGGGCTTCTTGGTGGTGCCGCGAACCTCGCCCATGCCCTTCACCTTATGGGTGCCGGCGCGGCGCTTGGACTGCTGCCAGGCGACGACCCGGGCCATGATGTCCTTGCGCGGCGTGGTGCCGAACAAAGCTTCAGGCAGATCGGCGGTGCCAGCGGAGCCGTTGTCGAGGGTTTTGATTTCGATTTCCATGGTCTTGTCCTCAGCCCTCAGCGGCGTTTGCGGGGGCAGCGGCCTCGATCAGGGCAGCCGGGTAAGGCGCGTCCGGATTGCGGGCCTTTTTGATGGCGTCCCGCACCGTCACGTAGCCGCCCTTCGAGCCCGGCACCGCACCGTGCACCAGCAGCAGGCCGCGGGCGATGTCGATCGCGGCGATTTCCAGGTTCAGGGTGGTGATCCGGTCCTGACCCATATGGCCAGCCATTTTCTTGTTCTTGAAGGTCTTGCCGGGGTCCTGCCGGTTGCCGGTCGAACCGTGCGAACGATGGCTGATGGACACGCCGTGGGAGGCTTCAAGCCCGGCGAAGTTCCAGCGCTTCATCGCCCCAGCAAAACCCTTGCCCTGCGAAATGCCGGTCACATCCACCTTCTGGCCAACCACGAAATGGGCGGCCGACAAGGTCGCCCCCGGGGTCAGCAGGTTTTCTTCTGCCACCCGGAACTCGACCAGCTTCTGCTTCGGTTCCACTTTCGCCTTGGCGAAATGGCCCTTGTTCGGGTTGGTCACGTTCTTGACCTTGGCGCGACCCATCCCGAGCTGAACGGCGTTGTAGCCGTCCGTTTCGGTTGTGCGCGCGGCCACCACCTGGAGTTCGTCCAGATGCAGCACGGTGACCGGAACATGGGTCCCGTCGTCTTTGAAGATCCGGGTCATGCCCAGCTTCTTCGCGAGAAGTCCTGTCCGCATAATGTTCTTTCCCCAGAGGGACCCGAGCGGGGTCCGTAGGCCAAAAATTGCCGCAGCCGGAAACGCCGGCAGCAGTTAGATCTTGATTTCGACGTCCACGCCGGCGGCAAGATCGAGCTTCATCAGCGCATCCACCGTTTGCGGGGTCGGATCGACGATGTCGAGCAGACGGCGGTGGGTGCGGATTTCGAACTGTTCACGGCTTTTCTTGTCGACGTGCGGCGAACGGTTCACGGTGAAACGCTCGATGTGGGTCGGCAGAGGAATCGGGCCGCGAACCCGGGCACCCGTCCGCTTGGCGGTGTTCACGATTTCCTTGGTGCTGTTATCAAGCACCCGATGATCGTACGCCTT
>JAYTQP010000508.1:0-2389 GCA_043746675.1 Rhodospirillales bacterium
GGGCGCGGATGATGCGATGTACGCCGCCGCGCGCGACCTGCGCCGGGCGGGCGTGACGATCGCGGCGGTGGCCGATCTGCGGGGCGGCGCGGACTGCGAGACCTTCGGCCTGCCGCTGCGCCCGGCCTGCGCCATCGTTGGCAGCATCGGCCGGCTGCGCGTCGCCGCCGCCGATTTGCGCGCGCCCGGCGGCAGTATCGACCGCGTGCCGTGCGACCTGGTGCTGATGGCCGGCGGCTGGACCCCGGCGCTGCATTTGTTCTCCCAGGCGCGCGGCCGGCTGGCCTTCGATCCGGCGCGAGCGATGTATCTGCCGGGTGACGGGCCGGCCGGGCTGGTCAGCGCCGGCGCCTGTCGCGGGCTGGCCGGCATCGCCGCCTGCGTGGAAGATGGTTACGCCGCCGGCGACGGACGGCAGCTGCGGGTGCGCGTGTTGGGCGACATTCCGCCCGCCGGTGGTTTCGAGGGGCTGGTGCCGGGTTCCAGCGCGCGCAAAGCGTTCGTCGATTTCCAGAACGACGTGCAGGCGCGCGACATCAGCCAGGCGGTTTCTGAAGGTTTTCGCGCGATCGAGCATATCAAACGCTACACCACCAACGGCATGGCCACCGACCAGGGCAAGACATCGAACATCAACGCCCTCGCCATCGCCGCCCAGGCGCTGGCGCGGACCATGCCGGAGGTTGGGCTGACAAGCTTTCGCATGCCCTACACCCCGGTCACGTTCGGCAGCTTCGCCGGGCATGCGCGTGGCGATTTGTTCGACCCGGTGCGGCAGACCCCGATGCATGGCTGGGCGCAGGCGCGCGGCGCCGTGTTCGAGGATGTCGGGCAATGGAAGCGGGCGCATCATTTCCCGCAACCGGGCGAGCGCGAAGCCGATGCGGTGGCGCGCGAATGCCGCGCCGTGCGCGAACGGGCCGGGCTGTTCGACGCCTCCACCCTCGGCAAGATCGAGGTGGTGGGGCCGGACGCGGCTTTGTTCCTCGAACGCATCTACACCAATAGCTGGGTCAAGCTTGCACCGGGCCGCTGCCGTTACGGGCTGATGCTGAACGAGGCCGGTTTCGTGATGGATGATGGCGTGGTTGGCCGCATCGCGCCCGACCGCTTCCATGTGACCACCACCACATCGGGGGCGGCGGCGGTGCTGCACCAGATGGAGGATTTCCTGCAAACCGAGTTCACCGATCTGCGCTGCTGGCTGACCTCGGTGACCGAGCAATGGGCGGTGATCGCGGTGCAGGGGCCGCTGGCGCGCGACATCGTGGCGCCGCTGACCGAAGGGGTCGATTTCGCTGCCTTCCCGCATATGAGCCTGGCCGAATGCCGGGTTGCCGGGGTGAAGGCGCGGCTGTTCCGGGTCAGCTTCACCGGGGAATGCGGTTTTGAGATCAACGTTCCGGCCGGGCATGGCGCGGCGGTGTGGGAGGCGGTGTGGCAGCGCGGTGCGGCGCTCGGCCTGGAACCCTACGGCACCGAGGCGATGCATGTGCTGCGCGCCGAAAAAGGCTACATCGTGGTTGGCCAGGACACTGATGGCACGGTCACGCCGGACGATCTCGGCCTGTCCTGGGCGATCGGCAAAGCCAAGCCGGATTTCGTCGGCAAACGCTCGCTGATCCGGCCGGACATGCTGCGCGCGGACCGCCCGCAACTGGTTGGGCTGCGGCCGTTGGAGCCGGCGGCGGCGCTGGAGGACGGCGCCCAGATCGTCGCCATGGCGAACCCGCCGGTCGGTACCGGGGCGCTCGGCCATGTGACCTCCGCCTATCGCAGCGCGGCGCTCGGCGGCTTCATCGCCATGGGGCTGTTGCAAGGCGGCCGGGCGCGGATCGGGGAGATCGTTCACGTGCCGATGCCCGGCGGCAGCGTCGCGGTGCGGGTGACCCGCCCGATTTTCTACGATCCGGAAGGGGTGCGGCTCGATGGTTGAGCTGATCGCCGACGATCTCGGCCCGCGCACGATTTTGCGCGGGGCCGCCGGCGGCACATTGCTGCACGGCGTGGTGCTGCCGAGCGAACCCTGCCGTGCGGCGGTTGCTGGCGGTTTTGCCGCGTTATGGCTTGGCCCGGACGAGTTTTTGCTGCTCGGCCGCGCCGTTGGGGTAGGCGATTTCGCGCTGATCGATGTCAGCGACCGCACGCTCGGCTTCCGCCTGAGCGGCCCGGATGCGGCGGGGCTGCTGGCCGGGGGGGTGGCGTTGGACCTGGCGCTGGCCGCCTTCCCGGTTGGGATGTGCACCCGGACGATGTTCGAGAAGGCGGAAATTGTGCTGTGGCGTAGGGGCGCGGACGACTGGCATATCGAGGTCGCCCGATCCTTCGCGCCGTATTTGGGCGCGATGCTGGCGGCGATCGCGGGCGACGCGATTTAGCCAGCCACCGG
>JAYTQP010000509.1:0-1899 GCA_043746675.1 Rhodospirillales bacterium
TTGAAAATTGCATCCGGCTTGCCCTGTTCCAGCGCCGCCACCGTCGCGCCGGCATCGATCTTGCCCAAGGTCGGCCATTGCTCGGCGACGAATTCCACCCCCGGCTGGCGCGCGGCGAGCAGAATCTTGAACCATTTCACCAGCGACTGGCCGTACTCGTAATTCGGCGCCACCGTCACCCAGCGCTTCGCCTTCATCGCCGCGGCATCATCCACCAGCATCGCCGCCTGCATGTAGGTCGAAGCCCGCAGCCGGTAGCAGTAGCGATGCCCCTGGCTCCACACCAAAGCGTCCGACAGCGGCTCCCCGCCGACGAACAGTTTCTTATTCTGCTTGGCATAATCGCTGATCGCCAGCCCGACATTGGATAGAAAGCTGCCGGCCAGCAGATCGACCTTGGCATCCCCCACAAGTTCGCCGGCCAGCCGAACCGCGTTCTGCGGCAGTCCGGCATCGTCGCGGCTGATCACTTCCAGCTTGCGCCCCAGCACCCCGCCGGCGGCGTTGATCTGCTCGGTCGCCAGGGTCCAGCCGTTGCGATAGGGCAGGGTGAAGCCCGGCACGGCGGTGTAGGAGTTGATCTCCCCGATGCGGATCGGGGTGGTGGCCTGCGCTCGCACAATGGCGGGCATGGCAAGCGTGGTAGCGCCGACTAGCGCTGGGGCACTGGCGAACAGTGCGCGGCGGGTGATGGTCATGATCCAGGTCTCCTGAGCGTTGCGGGCAGGTGCGGCAACCGTGGCGCTCATGATCCGAGCGCCCAACCGGTCCGTCACCCCGTCAATCGCTGCGCCGCCCGCCCACGGTTGCTCCCGTCGCGTCGCGGCACCCACGCAGTCTTTTGGGTCCGGCGCGGTGGCACGAACGTCCGATTATCATCGCCGGCCCGGCCCGGCGCGTCCAGTGCATCGCGCCCGGCAATTATGACGAGGCTGCCCCGTGGATTTCGTACGGGCGGCGCTTCAACCGATCTGGCGCCAGATCATGTAGCCCGCAACAACAACGATTAAGCCGGCGAAAATTCGGTTGAGCGCGTTTTTCTGCTGCCCCAGATGGATCGCCGCGCGCAGGCCGAGTTGCCCGCCGAGCAGCCCGCCGACGATGTATTCGCCAGCCACTTTCCAATCCACCAGACCGGAATGGGCATAGTTCAGCGCCGTCGTCAGCCCGAATGCGCCGACCGCCAGCAGCGATGTGCCGATGGCGTTGATCATGCGCATGCGGGTGGCCAGAATTAGGCCGGGCACAATCAGAAAGCCGCCGCCGATGCCGAAGAAGCCGGACAGCAGACCAACCCCGAGGCCGGTGCCGCCGACGCCGAAGGAGCGGCGCAGATCGAGCGTGGTGGCGCCGTCGCCGTCGCGGCGTGGGCGCAGCATCAGCGCGGCGACCACCAGCATCAGAATGGCGAAGGCGAGCAGCAGGCGTTGGCCGTCCACCGCTTTGCCCAGCGATGACCCGACGAAGGCGCCGCACACCCCGGCGAAGGCGAACACGCCGCCAACCGTCCAGCGCACGTTGCCGGCGCGGGCGTGCGCGGCAAGGTTCACGAACGCGTTGACCGCAACCGCCAGCGCGCCGGTGCCGATCACCAGATGCGGGTCGCGCATGCCAACGACATAGAGCAGCAGCGGGGTTGCCAGAATGGAACCGCCGCCCCCGATCAGCGCCAGAATAAACCCGACCAGGGAGCCGCAGATCACCGCCAGAACGTCGGTCAGCATTGGTCGCTTTCCACCCGGTTGAAAATTTTCCAAACACAACCAGCACATCCACCCGAGTCCCGCCCAGCCGCCTGCCCGCCCGCAATTTTCCGACCCGGTGGTTGACATTTCCCGGTGCGGACCGCGATGATCCGGCCAAGCCTGGGGGGCGGCGACCGGCATCGCGAAACCGGTC
>JAYTQP010000510.1:0-3830 GCA_043746675.1 Rhodospirillales bacterium
TGGAACACCACATCGGTGCCGGCGGGAATGGCGGCGGCGGGGAGTTCGGCGATGTCGCCGCCGAGGCAGTGGACCGGGAAGTTGGTGGCCGGCGGCGGCGGCGGGGCGAGGTCGAACAAAGTGAGCGCGGCGATCGCGTGGCCGCCGAGATTTCCGTCCGCCGCGAGGCGGGCGGCCAGTTTGCGCCCGAGAAAGCCGCCGCCGCCGAGGATGCTGATTTTCATGCTGCCGTTCCCGCTATTGTGGTGTTCCGAAAAGCACAGCGGCGGGCGCGGGGGAAGGGGCGATGTGCTTGTGGTTACGCCGGTCGCCCTTCATTGTGCAACGATGATCGCACCGCACGCGTTCCGGCTGTTTCGCAACCCGCAATTCGGCACGCCCGGCACCGTGGTGCTGCCGGATGGCGGGTTTCGGCGCGCGCGGACGGAAATTACGGCATGGCCGGGCTATGCGGCCACGCCGTTGCGCGATCTGCCCGGCCTGGCGGCGGGAGCTGGGCTGGGGGTTGTGCGGCTGAAAGACGAAGCCGGGCGCTTCGGGCTGGGCAGCTTCAAGGCACTCGGCGGCGCGTACGCGGTGGCTGGCGTGCTGGCGGATGAACTGGCGCGGCGCGGGGTGGCGCCCAATGCGAGCACGGCGGACCTTGTTGCCGGACGGTATCGGGCGGCGACCGCGAGGCTGACGGTGACCTGCGCGACCGATGGCAACCATGGCCGCTCGGTGGCCTGGGGGGCGCGGATGTTCGGCGCCGCCTGCGTGATTTTTGTTCATGGCGGGGTCACCAAGGGGCGCATCGATGCGATGGCGCAGTATGGGGCTGATGTCCGGGTGGTGGCGGGCAATTACGACGCCTCGGTGCGCGAGGCGGCGCGGATTGCCGGGGAAAAAGGCTGGTTCGTGATCTCCGACACGGCGTGGGAGGGCTATGCCGAGGTGCCGCGCGCGGTGATGCAGGGCTACCGGGTGATGGTGGACGAGGCGGTGGCGCAATGGCAGGGGGCGCCGCCGACGCATGTGTTTGTCCAGGCCGGCGTCGGCGGGCTGGCGGCGGCGGTTTCCGCCCATCTGCGCGCCAGTTATCAGCCGTCGCCGCGTCTGGTGGTGGTGGAACCGGAGACCGCCGCCTGCCTGCTGGCGAGTGCCGAGCGGGGGCAACTTGCAACGATCGACGGCGACCTCGACACCATCATGGCGGGCCTGGCCTGCGGGGCGCCCAGCCCGCTGGCGTGGCAGGAACTGGCGCGCGCCAGCTTTGCCTTCATGGCGGTGGCGGATGCGGCGGCGGCGGAGTGCATGCGGCTGCTGGCGAAGGCGGGGATTGTTGCGGGCGAATCGGGCGTTGCCGGGTTGGCCGGGCTGTTGCTGGCGGCGGGCGATGCCGCCGCACGGGTGGCGCTGGGGCTGGATGGCGACAGCCGGGTGCTGCTGTTCAGCAGCGAAGGCGCGACCGATCCGGCGGTGTATGCGGCCCTGGTTGGGGTGGCCCCGGCATGCGCGGTATTATAATAGCGTTCGGCCTTATCCTGGCAACGACATCGACATCTGTGGGGGCGAGCATGGTATGCGTGGAAAATGCTGATCTGGTGAGCCTGCGCGCCGCCCTGGCCGCCGGCGAAACCAGTGCGACGGCGCTGACGCAGGCCTATCTCGCCCGCATCGCCGCCTATGACAGCGCCGGGCCGAAGCTGAATTCGGTGCGCGAGCTCAATCCGGACGCGCTGGCGATCGCGGCCAAAATCGATTTAGAAATAAAGGTGGCCGGCAAGCATAAGCGCCCGCTCGAAGGCATGCCGATCCTGCTGAAGGACAATATCGCCACCGGCGACAAGCAGCATACCACCGCCGGATCGCTGGCGCTGGCCGACGCGCGGGCCAAGCGCGACGCCAGCGTGACCAGGCTGCTGCGCGAGGCCGGCGCGGTGATCCTCGGCAAAGCCAATCTGACGGAATTCGCCAACATCCTCGCCGTCGGTATGCCGTCCGGCTATTCCTCGCTCGGCGGGCAGGTGCGCAACCCCTACGCGCCGGCGCTCGATGCCACGGGCGTGCCGATCGTGCCGACCGGGGGGTCGTCAGCTGGCTCCGGGGTGGCGGTGGCGGCGGGGCTGGCGGCGGCGGCGATCGGCACCGAAACATCGGGATCGCTGCTGTCGCCGGCCAACCAGAACGGGCTGGTAACGGTAAAGCCGACGGTCGGGCTGATCAGCCGGGCCGGCATCATCCCGATCGCCGCCAGCCAGGATACCGCCGGGCCGATGACGCGCACGGTGCGCGATGCCGCATTGCTGCTGAACGTGCTGGCGGCGAAGGACGACGCCGATCCGGCCACCGCCAAGCTGAAACGGCCGAAGGATTACACCGCCGGGCTGGACAAAAACGGGCTGCGCGGCATGCGGATCGGGGTGCCGTCCGATCCTTCCGATCCGGGCAACGATGTCTACTACGCGCCGCTGACGGCGAAGGCGCGCACGGTGATGGCGGGCGCGATCCAGGCCTTGCAGGATAACGGCGCGGAGATCATCCGCGCCAACATCCCGACCGAAGGCTGGATCGGCGGGCCGGGCACCGACATGGCGGTGCTCAACCGCAATCCGGAAAGCCCGCAATTCAACCAGGTCGCGCGGCTGTCGCTGGTGTTTGTCTATGAGCTGAAGCACGACATGAACGCCTATCTGAAGCATTGGGCGAAGGGCACCAAAATCCGCAAGTTCGAGGATATTCTCGCCTTCAATGCCGCCCACCCCGTGCAGGCGCTGCGGTTCGGGCAGGATATTTTCGCCGCCGCGGCGGCCACCAAGGGCGATCTCAGCGAGGGCGAGTATAAATTCGCCCGCCGCAACGATCTGCTGGCTTCGCGCCAGCGCGGCCTCGATTTTTACATGGATACGCACAAGCTCGACGCAATTCTGTTTCCCGGCACGGCCGGCGCCGGCATCGCCGCCAAGGCCGGCTACCCGAGCGTGCTGGTGCCGGCGGGCTTCGTGTCGGGCGTCGGCGATCGGGACACGCCGGACTATCCGCTCGGCGCCACCTTCACCGGGCGCGCCTGGAGCGAGGCCAAATTGCTGCGGATCGCCTATGCCTTCGAGCAGGCGACGCTGGCGCGGCGAATGCCGCCGGGGCTGGGTGAATTGGCAGACTGCGGCGCAACACAATGATCACGGTGCATGGCTATTCGATATCCGGCAATTGTTGGAAAGTGGCGCAGATCCTGCGCTCCACCGGCCACGCGTTTGCGTGGGTGGAGGTGAATTCCAACGCCGGTGAGGCCCGCACGCCGGAATTCCTGGCGATCAATCCGAACGCCAAAGTGCCCATCCTGGTGCTGGATGACGGTCAGGTGGTGACCGAATCCGCTGCCATCCTCTGCCATTTCGCCGAAGGCACCGCCTGGCTGCCGCCGCCGGGCCTGCTGCGCACGCGGGTGATGGAATGGTTGTTCTTCGAACAATACAGCCACGAACCCTACATCGCGGTGGCCCGCAACGTGATCGCGTATCAGAACCAAAAAGCCGCCAACGCGGACCGGCTGGCGGAATGCTGGGCGCGCGGCGGCCGGGCGCTGGATATCATGGAACGCCGGCTCGCCGCACATGACTGGCTCACCGATGCCGGCCCGACGATCGCCGACCTGGCTTTGTTCGCCTACACCCATGTCGCCGATGAAGGCGAGTTCGACCTCGCGCGCTGGCCCGGGGTGCAGGCCTGGATCGCCCGGCTGGCCGCTTTGCCGGGCATTGTGCCGATCAAGGAGATTGCCAAATGACCGTTCCCGCGACGATGACGCATGTGACCACCACCGGCCCCGGCGGGCCGGAGGTGCTGGTGCT
>JAYTQP010000511.1:0-6292 GCA_043746675.1 Rhodospirillales bacterium
TTGAGTTTCATGTGTCCTCCGTTCCGCTGGGTCCGGCTCCCTGAAGGAGCTCGGGCGGCGCCGCGCAGCATGGAACGCCGGGGCTCGACCGCGGCCCGAACCTAGGCAGGGATGGCGACTGGATGATTGCAGTTTTGTGACGGATCGATGACAGAGCGCCGGCGCCGGAAGCGGACAAGGATGTCCAGACGTGCATATACCGGCTCGGTCTGGAGGCTGGTTCGGATGGTGGGCACGACAGGGATTGAACCTGTGACCCCCGCCATGTCAAGGCGATGCTCTACCGCTGAGCTACGCGCCCATTCCTGCAAGGCGGTCAAATAGGTCGGGCGCACCACGACTGTCAAGCAACAGCGATGGCGCGCCCGTATGCACGCTCTACGTCAGAGCATTCGCCGCCGGGATTACATCTCGGCGTAGTTGCCTTTGTGCCAGATGTAGATGGTGTAATCGGAGTTCAGGACGTCGCCCTTTTTGTCGTAGGCGATATTGCCCAGCACGGTTGGCCAGGTGCCGGCGCGCAGCACTTCGGCGACCTTTTTGCCGTTCGTGGTGCCGGCCTTGTTCGCCGCTGCCGCCCATTCCTGGATCGCCGCGTAGGTGTAGAGCACGTAGCCTTCCGGATCGATGCCTTTCGCCTTGAACTCGGCCACCACCTTGGCGGCGGTCGGGCGCTTACGCGGGTCGGACGGGAAGGTCATGATGGTGCCTTCGCCATCTTCGCCGGTGATCTGCCAGTATTCGCTGGTTACCAGCGCATCGCCGCCCATGACCACCGGATGCATGCCCTGCTGCTTGGCCTGGCGCATGATCAGGCCGGTTTCGGTGTGGTAACCGCCGATATAGATCACGTCGATATTGGCCTGCTTCATGCGGCTGACCAGGGCCGAATAGTCCTTTTCGCCGGGGACATAAGCGGCGTACAGGGTTTCCTGCAGGCCACCCTTGTTCATCGCCTTCTTGGTTTCGTCGGCGAGGCCTTTGCCGTAGGCGGTGTTGTCGTTCAGGACGGCGATCTTGCGGCCCTTATATTCCTTGGCGAGGAAGGCGCCGGCAACCGCGCCCTGCTGGTCGTCGCGGCCGCAGGTGCGGAAGGTGTTCCAGCTTCCCTTGTCGGTGAAATCGGGATTGGTTGAGGCCGGGGTGATCTGCAGGATGCCCTCCTCGGTATAAACCTTGCTGGCCGGGATCGAGGACGACGAGCAGAAATGGCCGTCGACGAAAACCACGCCCTTGGCGGCGAAATCCTGGGCGACCGAGTTGGCCTGCTTGGGATCGCAGGCATCGTCGCCGAGCACCAGCTCCACTTTCTTGCCGAGCACGCCGCCGGCGGCATTGATGTCGGCGATCGCCATTTCGGCGCCGTCCTTCAACTGCTTGCCGAAGCTGGCGTAATTGCCTGTCATTGGGCCGGCGGCGCCGATCTTGATTTGCGCCTGCGCCGGTGCAAAGGCGAGCACGGCGGCGAGCGAAGCGACGCCCGCGATCATGGTCCGTTTGAACATGGATGTTGTCCTCGTTATTGAGTAGGCAGCATTGATACACCGCGCGTGGCCAGCGCGGCTGGGTTGCAACCTACGCGGATCGTGATCGGTTGGCAACGGGCCGCAATGCCGCCCCGGTGCCGCCGGCCTTGCTCCGGCGCAGTCGGGACCGTAATAGCGCGGTCGGACCGCACAGATCATGCCCGGAAACCCGACGCGGGCCGGCGTGCAGGAGGCTTGAATGGCATCGACCGATACGGGCGCCGATACGGGTGCTTTAGCGGCCCAGGCGGCAATCCTTGCCCGCCCGGTGGCCGAGGCGCGCCGCATGGCCGACGCCATCCGCGCCCTTGTGATCGACGCGGTGGAGGCCGCCAAATCCGGCCATCCCGGCATGCCGATGGGCATGGCCGACGCCGCCACCGCGCTTTGGACCCGGGCCTTGAAGTTCGATGCCGCCGATCCGCGCTGGCCGGACCGCGACCGCTTCGTGCTGTCGGCCGGGCATGGTTCGATGCTGCTCTACGCGCTGCTGCATCTGACCGGGCAGGCCGGCATGTCGATCGACGATCTCAAGCATTTTCGCCAGTTGCATTCGCCTGCCGCCGGGCATCCGGAATTCGGCGAACAGCCCGGCATCGAGACCACCACCGGCCCGCTCGGGCAGGGATTGGCCAACGCGGTCGGCATGGCGCTGGCGGAGCGGCTGCTGGCGGCCCGCTTCGGCAAAAGCCTGGTCGATCACCGCACCTGGGCGATCGTCGGCGATGGCTGTCTGATGGAGGGCATCAGCCAGGAGGCGATCGGGCTGGCCGGGCATCTGCGGCTCGACAAGCTTACCGTGCTCTGGGACGACAACGCGATTTCGATCGATGGCAGCACCGCGCTTTCCACCTCCGAAGACCAGTTGAAGCGGTTCGCCGCCGCCGGCTGGGCGACCAAGCGGGTGGATGGGCATGATGCAGCGGCGGTGGCGGCGGCCTTGTCGATGGCGTTGCGGTCGAAAAAACCCACCTTGATCGCCTGCAAAACCATCATTGGCTTTTCCGCCCCGACCAAGGCCGGCACCGCCGGCGCCCATGGCGCCCCGCTCGGCCCGGTTGAAGCGCAGGCCGCGAAAGCCGCGCTGGGCTGGAACCATCCGCCGTTTAGCGTACCCGAAGGCATTGCCGCCGCTTGGCAGCGCGCCGGCGCGCGCGGTGCCACGCCGCGCCGTGCCTGGCTCAAGCGGCTGGCCCGCCATCCGATGCGCGCCGAGTTCGAGCGGGTGATGGCCGGCAGGCTGCCGGAAAATTTCCACGAAACCGTCGCCGCCTTGAAGGCAGATATCGCCGAAAATCGCCCGAAACTGGCATCGCGGCAGGCCAGCCAGAAGGTGCTCGAGGCCATGGTGCCGGACGTTGCGGAACTGATCGGTGGCTCGGCCGATCTGACCGGATCGAACCTCACCTTCGTGAAGGGCATGGGTTCGGTCATCCCCGGCAATTTCGCCGGCCGCTACATCCATTACGGCATCCGCGAACACGGCATGGCGGCCGCGATGAACGGCATCGCGCTGCATGGCGGCTTGATCCCCTACAGCGGCACCTTCTTCGTCTTTTCCGATTACATGCGCCCGGCCCTCCGCCTCGCCGCCTTGATGCGTCAGCGGGTGATCCATGTGCTGACCCACGACTCGATCGGGCTCGGCGAGGACGGTCCGACCCACCAGCCGGTCGAACAACTCGCCAGCCTGCGCGCCATGCCGGGCATGTTCACCTTCCGCCCGGCGGACGCGATGGAAACTGCGGAATGCTGGGAACTGGCGCTGCGCCGCGCCGATGGTCCGAGCCTGCTGGCGCTGTCGCGGCAGACCTTGCCCAGCCTGCGCGGCGATCTGGCCGAAAACCGGTCCGCCCGCGGCGGCTATCTGCTGGCCGAGGCCGATGGCATCAGGCAGGTGACGTTGCTGGCCACCGGCAGCGAGGTGGCGATCGCGATGGACGCCCGCATGGCGCTGGCCGCCGAGGGCATCGCCGCCGCCGTGGTGTCGCTGCCATGCTGGGAGCTTTTTGCCCAGCAGGATGAAAGCTATCGCGCGGGCGTGCTCGGCACGGTGCTGCGCGTCGGTATCGAGGCCGGCGTTTCGATGGGCTGGGAACGTTGGCTCGGCCCTGACGGCATTTTCATCGGGATGACCGGCTTCGGTGCCTCCGGGCCGTTCCAGGACCTTTACAAATATTTCGGCATCACGCCGGAAGCGATTGTCGCGGCCGTCAAAAAACGGCTCGCCTGAAATCATCATCGGAGGAAATGTGTCATGGCCGTCAAAGTTGCCATCAACGGGTTTGGGCGCATCGGTCGCCTGGTGCTGCGCGCGATCATCGAAAGCGGCCGCACCGATGTGGTGCCGGTCGCCATCAACGATCTCGGCAGCGTGGAGGCGAACGCCCATCTGTTCCGCTATGACAGCGTGCATGGCCGTTTCCCCGGCGAGGTCGAGGTGTTCGGCCAGACCATCACCATCCGCCATAACGGCCGCGTCTATGGCCCGATCACTGTCAGCGCCGAACGTGATCCGTCGAAAGTGCCGTACCAGGGCGTCGATGTCGCGCTCGAATGCACCGGCATCTTCACCTCGAAGAAAGCCGCCTCCGCGCTGCTGGCGTCGGGCGCGCGCAAGGTGCTGATTTCCGCCCCGGCGGATGATGTTGACGCAACGATTGTCTATGGCGTGAACCACGGCACGCTGACCAAGGACATGACGATCATTTCCAACGCGTCCTGCACCACCAACTGCCTGGCCCCGGTGGCGAAAGTGCTGCACGACAATTTCGGCATCCTGCGCGGCTACATGCTGACCATCCACGCCTACACCGGCGACCAGAACACGGTGGATACGCTGCACAAGGATCTGCACCGTGCCCGTGCCGCCGCGGTGTCCGCCATCCCGACCAGCACCGGCGCGGCCCGTGCCATGGGCCTGGTGATGCCGGAACTGAAGGGCAAGCTCGATGGCACCTCGATCCGCATCCCGACGCCGAACGTTTCGCTGGTTTCGCTCGATGTGAACCTGGCCAAGACGCCGACCAAGGACGAGATCAACGCGGCCATGAAGGCGGCCAGCGAAGCCGGCCCGCTGAAGGGTATTCTCGGCTACAACACCGCCCCGCTGGTCAGCATCGACTTCAACCATAACCCGGCATCCTCGACCTTCGACGCCACCCAGACCGCCGTGGTCGATGGCCAGATGGCGCGGGTGATGGCCTGGTACGACAATGAATGGGGCTTTTCCAACCGCATGTCGGACACGGCGGCGCTGTTCGGGAGCCTGTGATCGTGGGGTTCCGCACGCTGGATAATCTGGATGTTGCCGGCAAGCGCGTGCTGCTGCGGGCGGACCTGAATGTTCCCGTGCGGGACGGAAAAATTTCCGACCTCACCCGGATCGAACGTCTCTGCCCGACCATCCGCGAACTGTCTGCCAAGGGCGCGCGGGTGATCGTGTGCAGCCATTTCGATCGCCCCAAGGGGGTTCGGGTGCCGGCGATGTCGCTCGGCCCGATGGCGGCGGCGCTGGGGGAAGTGCTCGGCCGCAAGGTGCGCTTCGCCGAGGACTGCATCGGCATCCCGGCCGAGCAGGTGATCGACACACTGGGCAATGGCGATGTCTGCGTGCTGGAAAACACCCGCTTTCACGCCGGCGAGGAGGCCAGCGATCCGGCTTTCGTACGGAAGCTGGCGGCATTGGCGGATATTTTCGTCAATGATGCGTTTTCCGCCGCACATCGCGCCCATGCCAGCACCGAAGGGGTGGCGCATCTGCTGCCGGCCTATGCGGGGCGGCTGATGCAGGGCGAGATTGAAGCGTTGCGCGCGGCGCTGGAGCATCCCGCGCGTCCGGTGATGGCGATCGTCGGTGGCGCCAAGGTTTCCAGCAAGCTCGATCTGCTCGGCAATCTGGTTGGCAAGGTCGATCTGCTGGTGATCGGCGGCGCGATGGCCAACACCTTTCTCGCAGCCCAGGGCATCGCGGTCGGCAGGTCGCTGGAAGAGGCTGCGATGCATGCGACGGCCTTGGACATCCTGGCCAAGGCGAA
The DNA here is from genome assembly GCA_043746675.1 of Rhodospirillales bacterium. Classification (GTDB taxonomy): domain Bacteria; phylum Pseudomonadota; class Alphaproteobacteria; order Acetobacterales; family Acetobacteraceae; genus CAITOL01. Next base: position 5,564 of record JAYTQP010000511.1, read on the forward strand.
AGCGGCGGGGTGCGCGATCGTGCTGCCGACAGACGCGGTGACGGCGACCGCGTTCGCGGCGCATGCCGCGACGCGGGTGGTGCCGGTCGGCGCGGTGCCGGCGGACGCGATGATCCTCGATGTTGGGCCGGCGAGCGTTGCGGCGCTGGTGGCGCGGCTCGGGGCGGTGAAGACGGTGGTGTGGAACGGCCCGCTCGGCGCATTCGAGATCCCGCCGTTCGATGCGGCGACGACGGCGCTGGCGCAGGCGGTGGCGGCGGCAACGGTTGCCGGCGGCTTGCGCAGCGTCGGCGGTGGTGGGGACACGGTTTCGGCGCTGCGCCATGCCGGAGTGATCGACCAGTTTACCTATGTTTCGTCGGCCGGGGGCGCCTTTCTGGAATGGCTCGAAGGCAAGACGCTGCCCGGGGTGGCCGCGCTCGATCGCTGAGCTGTTCCTGCCGGATTGTTATTGCGTTGTTAAATACGACAGGTTTTGATGATAGAAGATAATTTTGTTGCGATATCGTAACGAAAACGACATGCCAATGCGAAGGCTGCTGATCAGGTTTTTGCAATTTTTGCCGCAACCACCGCCGCCTGATCCTCGGCGACGGTATTGTCCGCAACTGGCGCGGCGCTATTGGCCGGCAGCAGCGGCTTGGCTTTCACCGGATCGAGCATGCGCAGCGCCAGCATGCGCGCAATCGGGCGCAGCACGCGGAGCGCGCGCGGGCAGGTTGCCATCAC
>JAYTQP010000512.1:0-7584 GCA_043746675.1 Rhodospirillales bacterium
GAGTTCCCCAACGATCTGCTGCTCGAACTCGATAAAATGGAATTCTTCGTCTACGAAACCCGCAAGACGGTGCGCACCAAGCATCGCCCGGTGGTGATCATCACCTCGAACAACGAGAAGGAACTGCCGGACGCCTTCCTGCGCCGCTGCTTCTTCCACTATATCCGCTTCCCCGATCGGGAGACGATGGAACTCATCCTCCAGGCGCATTACCCGAACATCAAACCGGACCTCGCCCGCGAGGCGCTGAACGTGTTCTTCAAGCTGCGCGACGTGCCCGGCCTGAAGAAGAAGCCGGCGACCTCCGAACTGCTGGACTGGCTCAAGCTGCTGATGATCGACGACCTCGATCCCGAAGTGCTGCGCGCCAAGGATGGCCAGACCATCATCCCGCCGCTGCACGGCGCGCTGCTGAAGAACGAACAGGACGTGCATTTGTTCGAGCGCCTCGCCTTCCTGTCGCGGCGCGGAGGTTAGCCCATGTTCGCCCCCTTCATTCTGGCGTTGCGCACCGCCGGCCTGCCGGCCTCGGTGACGGAATATCTGACCCTGATGGGGGCGATGCAGGCCGGTGTCGCCAACTACAACATCGATGATTTCTACTATCTCGCCCGCGCCACCCTGGTGAAGGACGAACGGTTTCTCGACCGTTTCGATCGAGTGTTCGGCCAGGTTTTCAAAGGGCTGGAACCACCCGAGGGCATCGATGTCGAAAACCTGCCGGAAGAATGGCTGAAGTCGCTGGCGGAGAAATTCCTCACACCGGAGGAAATGGCAGAAGTCCAGGCCGCCGGGGGCTTGGAAAAGCTGATGGAACTGCTGAAGCAGCGGCTGGCCGAACAGAAAGGCCGCCACCAGGGCGGATCGAAATGGATCGGTACCGGCGGCACCTCGCCGTTCGGGGCCAATGGCTACAATCCGGAAGGCGTGCGGATCGGCCAGAACGAAAGCCGCCATCGCCGCGCGGTGAAGGTTTGGGATCGGCGAGAATACAAAGACCTCGACGATAATGTGGAGTTGGGCACGCGCAACATCAAGCTCGCCTTGCGCAAGCTGCGCCGCTTCGCCCGCCAGGGCCAGGCGACCGAACTCGATATCGCCGACACCATCCGCAGCACCGCCAAGAACGCCGGCAGCCTGGATTTGAAAATGGTGCCGGAACGCCACAACGCGGTGAAGATCTTGCTGTTCTTCGACATCGGCGGCTCGATGGACGAGCATGTGCGTATTTGCGAGGAATTATTCTCCGCCGCACGCACCGAATTCAAACATATGGAATATTTCTACTTCCACAACTGCGTCTACGAACGGGTGTGGAAAACCAACAAGCGCCGGATGGAAAGCAGCGTTTCCACCTTCGACGTGCTGCGCAAATACGGGCCGGACTATAAATGCATCTTCGTCGGCGACGCTTCGATGTCGCCCTACGAAATCAGCCATGCCGGCGGCAGCGTGGAGCATTGGAACGATGAAGCCGGCGCCGTTTGGGTCGATCGCCTCACCCATCATTTCCGCCGCTATGCCTGGTTGAACCCGCGGCCGCAGAAAAGCTGGGACCACGCGATGTCGATTTCGCTGGTCAAGCAGTTGGTGGAAGACCGCATGTTCCCGATGACCCTCGGCGGCATCGAACTGATGACGCGCGAGCTTAGCAAGTAGGGCCGACCAAACCGTTTAGCGTCCGTCCGGAAAGCCGCATTCAGACTGTCCTCATTCCGCACTGTGGCGGCAACATGACACCAGCATTAAACCCGCGTCGACCCGCCTTGCGACACGCCAGGGTGGATGCGATAGTTGTGCCACTTCGAAGAGCATAATTCCTGGTGGGTCGAGTCATCCGGAACTGTGCCAGGCTTCCATCGGACTGCGTGTACGCACGCGCCAGAGCAGCGAGGGACTGATTTTGCCAGATGGCGTTCAGGTCGGCGAGAGTATGTTCACTGGCGGCCGGAATTTTCCGGCGCTGGTGCTTAACGCGGATTTCCGTCCGCTCTCCTATTTCCCGCTTTCGGTATGGGCCTGGCAGGATGCGGTGAAGGCGGTTTGCCTCGACCGGGTCAGCGTGCTGAACGAATACGACCAGGAAGTTCACTCGCCCAGCATGACCATGCGGCTGCCGAGCGTGATCGCGCTGAAGGACTACATCCCGACCGCGCGCAAGCCGGCTTTCACCCGCTTCAACGTGTTCCTGCGCGATGCTTTCGCCTGCCAATATTGCCATGAACGCCATTCGGCGCAGGATCTCACCTTCGATCACGTTATCCCGCGCTGCCGCGGTGGCCGCACCACCTGGGAAAACGTGGTTGCCGCCTGTGGCACCTGCAATCTGCTGAAAGGCAGCCGGCTGCCGCGCGAATGCCGGATGTTTCCCCGCATGACCCCGCGCCAGCCAACCACCTGGGAATTGCAGGAAAACGGCCGTGCCTTTCCGCCGAATTACCTGCATCAAAGCTGGCGCGATTATCTGTATTGGGACAGCGAACTGGAAAGCTGATGGCGCTTGCCCGGCGCAGCATTCGCATGTCTGGAGCCGCGATAATGACCATGGGTGCTACCTGCGCCGCCGAATTGCAGGCGGCTGGTTGGCTGCAAGCCTGGGACAGCCAGGGCACCCACCGCACCGCAACCGCAGGCGATCAAGCTGGCGCTGACTGGCTGGCAGGGGAGGCGCGCGGCCTCGGCGCCACTGTCTCGGCGGAAAAATTCGACCTGCAACGCATCGACCTCGGCGATAATTTCGTCGAAATCGACGGCCAGCGGATCGCCGGGGTGCAGTTGTTCGATGCCCCCGCTACCCCGGCGGGCGGCGTCTCCGGCCTGGTTGGCGCGGACGGCCTGATTGCGCTGGTCGAATTCGGCCCGCGCGCGGTCTATGCGCCGGATTTCGTCGCGTTCCGCCGTGCCAGCAAAGCCTGGGTGCTGGTGCTGGTTACCACCGGCGACGCGCCCGGGCTGGCGCTGCTGAACGCCGAGCATTTCAACGCCCCGTTCGGCCCTGCCATCCTGCAAGTGTCAAGCCAGTCGCACGCCATGCTTGCCGCCGCCGCGAAGCGTGGCGCCGGCTTCCGGGTGGTGGTGGAAAGCACCCGCACCCAAGCCGACACCACCAACACCATCATCACCATCCCCGGCCGCGATCGCAGCCGCCCGCCTTTGGTGGTGATGACCCCGCGCAGTTCCTGGTTCCAATCCACCGCCGAACGCGGCGGCGGGCTGGTATGCTGGCTGGAGTCACTCCGCGCCATCCTCGCCAATCCGCCGGCCTGCGACGTGGTTTTTACCGCCAATTCCGGCCATGAGCTTGGCCATATCGGCCTCGATGCTTTCCTGGAAAGCCGGGCAAATTGGATCACGGCGGCGCGCTGGGTGCATTTCGGCGCCAATATCGGCGCCGCCGAAGGCAAGCTTTCGGTGATGTCCGGCCACGCCGAGATGGCCGGCGCAATGGTGGAGGCCCTGACCGCTGCCGGGCAAAAGCCGGACCAAGTCGCACCAACCACCAGCATGCCGTTCGGCGAGTCGCGCGATATTCATCGCGCCGGCGGCCGCTACGTCACCCTTGTTGGCGGCAGCAAGTTGTTCCATCTTGCCGAAGATCGCTGGCCGCATGCGGTCGATGTGCCGGCGATTGCGCGCATTGCTGCGGGCGCGGCGCGGATGGTTAGCGATCTGAGTCGATAGAACAGGAAGCGCTTCTTTTTGAAAAAAGAAGCAAAAACTTTCATCCGGAAGAGGGGGGCGAACATGTTTGAGCTGGAGAAATTCATCGAGGATTGCAAGGCCGCGCTGGGCGAAACCAGCCGCATCGCCGTCCGCGACGTTGTCGCCCGCGCGGTCGCTAACCCCGCCGCCCTCATCAAAACCCTGGGTGAACCCACCGGCGCCGGCATCAAAATGCTCTATTGTTCGCCGGAATTGTCGATCTTCAACCTGGTCTGGGGGCCGGGTCAGATGACCACGCCGCATAACCACCATATGTGGGCGGCAATCGGGATGTATGGCGGGCGGGAGGATAATATCTACTGGCGCAAAACCGATACCGCGCCAGGGCTGCAGGCCGCCGCCGCGCGCAGCCTCGGGGTTTCGGACTGCGAACTGCTTGGCGCTGAACTCATCCATTCCGTCATCAATCCGCTGAGCAAACTGACCGGCGCCATCCACGTCTACGGTGGCGATCTCGTGGCAGCGGAACGCGAAGAATGGGAAGCCGAAACGCTGCGCATGCAACGCTATGACGGTCGCAAAACAGCCCAGGCGTTTGAAGCTGCCAACCTGCGCTGGCAGCAAGTGACCCAACAAGCGTGATCCTGTGCCTTCAGGTCAGGCGCCGCACCGTATAATCCGCGACCTCGATTAAGCAGTCGCGCAACGCGCTCGCCGGGAGCACCGCCAGGTCCCGCTGGGCGGCGGCAGCGAATTCCTGTGCCCGGGCCAGGGTTGCGGCGATCGTCCGGTGCAGCCCGATCAGGCGCAGCGCCTCGTCCAGATCGGCCTCGGTCTGGCTGCTGTCCTCGATCGTGCGGCGCCAGAAGGCGCGCTCGGTCGCGCTGCCCAACTGGTAGGCGCGCAGCACCGGCAGGGTGATCTTGCCCTCGCGAAAATCGTCGCCGACGGTCTTGCCCAGTTTGGCCTGATCGGCGGCGTAGTCCAGCGCGTCGTCCACCAGTTGGAAGGCGATGCCGAGGTTCATGCCGTAGCTGGAAAGTGCTGCTTCCAGTGCCGGCGGGCAATCGGCTACCACACCGCCAACCTGGCAGGCGGCGGCGAACAAGGCGGCGGTCTTGCCCTTGATGACATCGAGATAGCGGTCTTCGGTGGTCGATAAATCATTCTGCGTGACCAGTTGCAGCACTTCGCCCTCGGCGATCGTGGCCGCCGCGCGCGACAGAATCTCCAGCACCTTCAGCGACCCGTCTTCCACCATCAACTGAAAGGCGCGGGCGAACAGAAAATCCCCGACCAGCACCGACGCCTTGTTGCCGAACACCGCATTCGCGCTGGCCAAGCCGCGGCGCAGCAGGCTTTCGTCCACCACGTCGTCATGCAGCAAGGTTGCGGTATGGATAAATTCAACGCAGGTGGCCAACTGGATATGCCGATCGCCGCGGTAGCCGACCATGCGTGCGCAGGCCAGGGTCAGCAACGGCCGCAACCGCTTGCCGCCGGCCGCGACCAGATGCGCCGCCAGTTGCGGGATAAGCGCCACCGGGCTGTCCATCCGCGCGACGATGGCGCGGTTGCACTGCTCCAGATCGTCCTGCAGCAACCCGACCAGATCAGTCAGCGCATCCGGGGCAGGGGGGCGATCGGGCACGGCAACTCGGTTGGTGGCGGCGACGCCCAACGCACTCTCCTGCAACGCAGCTTCCGCCGGCTGGCTCCTGCTCGCGGGCCGCAACAGCGCAGGTCCACAGGGGCTGGCGTACACAGGCTTGAACCCGGTCAACCGACTGGTGCACCATATCGGTGTGGTATGGCGCGGGTCAAGGCGGCCCCGCCGCGATCGTTGCGGCCAAGCCAGGGAAGTTCGGAAAGAAGCGCATGGAGACCATTATCGTCAGCAACGATCCGGTGCGCCTCAGCTTCCTGCTCGCGCTGCTGCGCGATGCCGGCCTGGCGCCGATTTTGTTGGACAGCTTCGCCAGCGTGATGGACGGCAGCATCGGCGCCTTGCCGCGCCGGTTGGCGGTGGTCGCTGACGAAGTTGCCCGGGCGCGGCTGGTGTTGCAGGAAGCCGGCGAGGCGTGACGGTCAGCGACGGCAGCCTGCTCGATGGCCGCGTGGTCTATCGCCAGCCGAAAACCGGCCATCGCAGCGGCATCGAACCCGTGCTGCTCGCCGCCAGCATTCCGGCCCGCACCGGCGCGAAAGTGCTGGAAGGCGGCAGCGGCGCCGGTGCGGCTTTGTTATGCTTGGCAACACGGGTGCCCGGCATCCAGGGCCTCGGCATCGAATGCGATCCCGCGGCCCTGGCCTGCGCCGAAGCCAACGCGCAGCACTTGGCCGGCGTGCGGTTTCACCTAGCCGATCTCATCCAAACCACCTGGTCGGAGCGCTTCGACCACGCCATGGCCAACCCGCCCTGGCATCCGCCAGGTACCGCATCGCCCGATCTGGAACGCGAACTGGCGCGTCGGGCAACGGAATCTGTTTTCGCCGAGTGGGCCCGCGCGCTCGCCGCGCCGCTGCGCCATCGCGGTAGCCTTACGTTCGTGCTGCCGGCTGCGGCACTGTCCGCTGGACTGGCCGCCATGACCGCTGCCGGATGCGGCAGTCCAAGCCTGTTTCCGCTGTGGCCACGCGCCGGGCAGGCAGCCAAACGCATGCTGTTACGCACCATAAAAAATGGCCGGGGGCCAGGCCGCATTCTGCCCGGGCTGGTCCTGCACGAGGCCGACGGACGCTTTACCGGCGCCGCCCAGGCGATCCTGCGCGACGGACAAAGGCTGGATTTAAATTAGACGTGGGCGGGGTGGCGCAAATACCACAACCGCTCGTAGGCCGCGACCAGACTATCCAGGCTGCGCCGACGATTGGCATCCGCCGGCACCGGGCGTTGCCGCAGCATGCTTTCCAGCACCGATAGCAATTGCTCGGCGACATCAAAATCGCCCTGATCGCACGCGTGATGAAAGGCGATCAAAATCTTATCAGACAAACGACGACTGTGCCGCGGCGCGACGGTGGCCGAAGGGTCACGGATAATGTCGTCCATCGCGCTCACGAATTTTGGCCTTTGGTAAAAATTTGTACGCTTCCTATAGCAAGGCTTATAGCAAGGTGCTCATCCACCCGCCAGTCTCGTTCGTAAGGACGCGGCTAATTCTTGCGCGCTGGTGCCGGGACGATACAACGCTCTCAATTTTCCGCCCGGACCCATTAAATACAGGAACGACGAATGGTCCATTAAATACTCGGTCGTGTCCTTGCGCTCTGCCTTTGCATAGTAAACGCGATAGGCCCGCGCAACCGCCGCAATCTGCGCCTCGGTCCCGGTCAACCCGATCAGCCGGTCATCGAACAGCTTCACATAGCCCGCCATCGTCGCCGGCGTGTCCCGCGCCGGATCGATGGTGATGAACAACGGCACAATCTTCGCCGCATCCGGCCCCAACGCATCCAAAGTCGCCGAAACCAACTGCAACTCGGTCGGGCAAACATCGGGGCAAAACGTGTAGCCAAAATATACCAGCATCCAACGCCCGCGAAAATCGGCGTCCGTCACCACCCGACCCGACCCGTCCACCAACGAAAACGGCCCGCCTACCGTAACGCCCCCCGAAACCGAAGCCGCAACCCCACCCAACCGCGCCATCCCCCCGTCCCGAAGCCATAACCCGCCCCAAACCAGAAGAATAACGGCGATGAAACCATAAGCCGCGATCCGTAAACGACGCATCGGTGGTTACCTCGAATGATTGTGCGGCCGGGACGGTAGCAAGTAAGGCCAGGGCGCTGCCCTGGACCCGCAAGGGGGCCGTCGCCCCCTTGACCCCATAACTTTAAGTAAGGTTTCGGGTCATCGAAGAAGGGGGCCGACATTGGGGTTGCAACGTCCGCGTTGGCCCCCTTCTTCGATGACCC
>JAYTQP010000513.1:0-8499 GCA_043746675.1 Rhodospirillales bacterium
ACAGATACGGAAGCCACACGGTATTTCAGATCGAGTACCACTTTGTGTGGGTGACGTCCTTCGCGGTGGGCGCGTAGCGCTCCATGAAGCGCTCGCCCTCGGAGTTGGTCAGGTAGCCGCCCTCGCCGCGGCATCCCTCGGTGAGCAGGCAGCCGGCGGGGAAGATGCCGGTGGGATGGAACTGCACGAATTCCATGTCCTGGGTCGGCAGCCCGGCGCGGATCGCCATGCCGCCACCATCACCTGTGCAGGTGTGCGCAGAGGTGCAGGACAGGTAGGCGCGGCCATACCCCCCGGTCGCCAGCACGACCTCCTGCGCCCGGAAGCGGTGCATCGAGCCGTCCTCCAGGTTCCAGGCCATCACGCCGCGGCAGACGCCCTCGTCCATGATCAGGTCAAGCGCGAAGTACTCGACGAAGAACTCGGCGTTGTGGCGCAGCGATTGCTGGTAGAGCGTGTGGATGATCGCGTGCCCGGTACGGTCGGCGGCGGCGCAGGCGCGGTTCGCCGGCTCCTTGCCGTACTCCTTCATGTGGCCGCCGAACGGGCGCTGGTAGATCGTGCCGCTGTCGGTGCGGCTGAACGGCACGCCGAAGTGCTCCAGCTCGTGCACGGCCGGCACCGCCTCGCGGCACATGAACTCGATCGCGTCCTGGTCGCCCAGCCAGTCCGACCCCTTCACGGTGTCGTACATGTGCCAGCGCCAGTCGTCCTCGCCCATGTTGCCGAGTGCCGCCCCGATGCCGCCCTGCGCCGCCACGGTGTGGCTGCGGGTGGGAAATACCTTGGTGATGCAGGCGGTTTTCAGCCCGGCTGCCCCCATCCCGAGGGTCGCCCGCAGCCCGGAGCCGCCGGCACCGACCACCACCACGTCGTAGGTGTGGTCAACGATATTATAGGCACCGAGAGACGGCTTGGTGATCGCATTCATGCTGTTCGTATCCCGTGAAGGAGCGTCGGGTAAAAAAGCCTCAGTCGCCCGCCAGCTACCCGACCGCCAGCCGGACGACCGCGATAATCGCGGCCAGCAGCACCGAAGCGGTCGCCGCCTTGATAGCCAAAATCGACAACATCCTGACGCGGGCGTTGTGCACGTAATCCTCGATCACCACGACCAGGCCGAGCTGCATGTGATGCAGCATCGCCACCAGCAGGCCCAGCAGCAAGGCGGCATGGATCGGGTTGGCGCCCCAGACCAACACCGCCGCCCGTGGCTGATGCGACAATTGGATAGTGGTGACGATGAACCAAAGCACAAGCGGCACCAGTGCGAGCGCGGTCACCCGCTGCGCCCACCAATGCAGGGTGCCGGATTTTGCCGCCCCCAGCCCACGGGCGCGGCCCAGCATCGAACGCATCATCGTGGCGTGCGCTTGCGGCGAATTCTGATTGGCCATGATCGGCTGCCCCTATTGCGCCGCGAGCGCGATGAGCCAAGTGAGCACGGTCAGCACCGCAGTCGCCACCAGCACAATCCGGTTGTTGCGCCGCGACGCGTCCAGTTCCAGCCCGTAGCCGAAATCCCAGCCGAGATGGCGAATGCCATTGCAAAAATGGAACCACAACGCCGCCGACCAGCCGAACAGCAGCAGATAGCCGATCGGCGAGCGCAGAAACGCCGAAACTCTATCGTAGGCAGGATCCGAACTCGCCGCCGCTACCAGCCACCAGACCAGCACCAAGGTGCCAACCGCCAGGCCAACCCCGGTGATGCGATGGGTGATCGAAAGTTTCGCCGTCAGCGGCAGGCGATAAACCTGCAAATGCGGGCTCAGCGGCCGGCGCACCGGCGTGCCGGCCGACCCGCGGCCGACCATCAGGGCTTCACGTATGTCGGGCATGCCAGCCGCAACTCCTCAAAACCAGCAAAAGCGAGGCCTTGTCCTTACGCCTGCCGTCAAAACCGGTCAACGCAATGGCCGAACGATGGGGGCGATGTTGCACCGCCGCATGGCCGGCTTGCCCGGTCTAAGCCGATGGAGTAGCTAGGCGCGCTCGCCCGAATGGGCGGAAATTGTCTCCTCAAGCTGCGGTTGGCCGTAGTTTTTCATGAAGGATCGACCCCCCATGGCTCGCAGCAAAATCGCGCTCATCGGCGCTGGTAATATCGGCGGCACGCTCGCCCACCTCATCGGCCTGAAGGAACTCGGCGACGTCGTGCTGTTCGATGTTTTCGGCGGGGTGGCGGCGGGCAAGGCGCTTGATATCATGCAGTCCAGCCCGGTCGACGGGTTCGACAGCGCGATGTCTGGCGGCAGCGATTACGCGGCCATCGCCGGCTCCGATGTCGTCATCGTCACCGCCGGGTTCCCGCGCATGCCGGGAATGAGCCGGGACGACCTGCTCACCAAGAACGCCGGCGTGATCGCCGAAGTCGCCGCCGGCATCAAGGCGCATTGCCCGGACGCCTTTGTGATCGTGATCACCAATCCGCTCGATGTCATGGTCAGCGTGATGCAGCAGAAATCCGGCCTGCCCGCCAACAAGGTGATCGGCATGGCCGGCGTGCTGGATAGCAGCCGCTTCCGCCTGTTCCTGGCGCATGAATTCAACGTCTCGGTCGAAGATGTCACCGCCTTCGTGCTCGGCGGCCATGGCGACACCATGGTGCCGCTGATCCGCTACTCCACCGTCGCCGGCATCCCGGTGCCCGATCTGATCAAGATGGGCTGGACCACCCAGGCGCGGATCGACGCGATCGTTGAACGCACCGCCAATGGCGGCGGCGAGATCGTCAAGCTGCTCGAACGCGGCAGCGCCTTCTACGCCCCGGCCGCCAGCGCGATCGCGATGGCCGAAGCCTACCTGCACGACAAGCGCCGGGTGCTGCCCTGCGCCGCCCTGCTGACCGGGCAATATGGCGTTAACGGCCTTTACATCGGTGTGCCCGTAGTAATCGGCAGGAATGGCATCGAGAAGATCGTCGAGATCGAACTCGACGCCGCCGAGCAGGCCGCGTTCGACAAGTCCTGCGGCGCGGTGCGGGCGCTGATCGCCGACTTCAACAAACTGGGCGTTTGATCACATGAACATCCACGAATACCAGGGCAAGGAATTGCTCAAGCAATACGGCGTCGCAGTGCTCGAAGGCCACGTAGCCTGGACGCCGGAAGAAGCGGAAGCCGCAGCCGCCAAGCTGCCTGGCCCGGTATTCGTGGTGAAGTCGCAAATCCATGCCGGCGGGCGCGGTGCCGGGCATTTCGCCAACGACCCCGCTGGCAAAGGCGGCGTGCGGATCGCCAAATCGGCCGCCGACGTGCGTGCCGCGGCGGAAGCCATGCTTGGCCACACGTTGGTCACCAAGCAGACCGGGGAAGCCGGCCGCCGGGTTGGCCGCGTCTATGTCGAAGCCGGCTGCGACATCAAACGGGAACTCTATCTGTCGCTGCTGGTGGACCGCGACACCGCCCGCGTCACCATCATGGCGTCCACCGAAGGCGGCATGGAAATCGAGGAAGTGGCGCACAACCACCCCGAGAAGATATTGCGCGTCGGCGTCGATCCGGCGTCCGGCATCTGGCCGTTTCATGCCAACAAGCTGGCCTATGCCCTCGGCCTGGAAGGCAAGCAGATCGGCGCCTTCCGCAAATTCGTGATGGCGATGTACAAGGCCTTCACCGAGCTGGACTGCGCCATCGTCGAGATCAACCCGCTGGTGGTGACCGGCGCTGGCGATGTGGTGGCGCTGGATGCCAAGGTCAGCTTCGACGACAATGCGCTCTATCGTCATCCCGATATCGAGAAATTGCGCGACGAAGCGGAAGAAGACCCGAAGGAACTCGAAGCCGCCAAGCATGCGCTGAACTATGTGGCGCTCGACGGGGTGATCGGCTGCATGGTCAACGGCGCCGGGCTGGCGATGGCGACGATGGACATCATCAAGCTCTACGGCTCGTCGCCGGCCAACTTCCTCGATGTCGGCGGCGGCGCCACCAAGGAACGGGTGACGGCGGCCTTCAAGATCATTCTGTCCGATCCCAACGTCGAAGGCATTCTGGTCAACATCTTCGGCGGCATCATGCGCTGCGACGTGATCGCCGAGGGCGTGGTCGCGGCGGCGCGGGAAGTATCGTTGAACGTGCCCTTGGTGGTGCGGCTGGAAGGCACCAATGTCGCGCTGGGCAAGGAAATCATGGCCAAATCCGGCCTGCCGATCATCTCCGCCGACAATCTTGCGGACGCCGCCGAAAAGGTCGTCAAAGCCGTGAAGGATGCCGCGTAATGGCCGTTCTCGTTGATGCCAACACCAGGGTTATCACCCAGGGCTTCACCGGTGCGCAGGGCACCTTCCATTCCGAACAGGCGCTGGCCTACGGCACCAAGGTGCTGGGCGGGGTCACCCCCGGCAAAGGCGGCTCCACCCATATCGGGCTGCCGGTGTTCGATACCGTCTACGAAGCGGTGAATGCCACCGGCGCCACCGCGTCGGCCATCTACGTGCCGCCGCCGTTCGCTGCCGACGCTATTCTGGAAGCGATCGACTGCGAAATTCCGCTGATCGTTTGCATCACCGAAGGCATCCCGGTGCTTGATATGGTGCGTGTGAAGCGGGCGTTGTCGGGTTCGACGTCGCGCCTGATCGGGCCGAACTGCCCGGGTGTGATCACGCCGGACGCCTGCAAGATCGGCATCATGCCCGGCCATATCCATCGCCGCGGCAAGGTCGGCATCGTTTCCCGCTCCGGCACCCTTACCTATGAAGCAGTGGCGCAAACCACCGCGGCCGGCCTCGGCCAAAGCACCTGCGTCGGCATCGGCGGCGATCCGGTGAAGGGTACCGACTTCATCGAGGTGCTGGAAATGTTCCTCGCCGACCCCGAAACCGAATGCATCATCATGATCGGTGAAATCGGCGGGCAGAGCGAAATCCTGGCCGCTGAATTTCTCGCTGCCAACAAGGTGAAGAAGCCGACCGTCGGCTTCATCGCCGGCGCCACCGCCCCGCCGGGCCGCCGCATGGGCCACGCCGGGGCGGTGATTTCCGGCGGCCGGGATACCGCGGGGGCGAAGTTCGAGGCGATGCGCATCGCCGGCATTCACATCAGCGAAAGCCCGGCGGCGCTGGGGTCGACCATGGTTAGGGCGTTGCGAGGGTAGGAAGCGGTTCTTTTTTGGAAAAAAGAACCAAAAAACTTTTCCCGTCTGGGTGTTTGCGGTCAGGGTCGAGCTGGGGGGCGAGAAAATCTCGTCGCTTTTGGTCGCGGAGAGATAGTTTTTGCTTCTTTTTCCAAAAAGAAGCGCTTCCTTTACCCCTCCCACGCAGGATGCCCGATCATCGCGGGAGCTTCCCCTGGCCCATGTTGCAAGCGCCACCCGACCCGCAGCACCTCGTGGAAATGCTCCGCGCGCACGTAAAATTCGCCCACCGGCTGCCCGGCGGCCTGCGGGCGTCGCTGAAGTTTCATGACTTGACCGGCTTGCGGCTGCGCGGGTGGATGCTGGCGGGCATCGATCTTACCGGCTGCCGGCTGCATCGGGCAGATTTTTCCAGCAGTGACCTGACCGAGGCGATTTTATTCGGCGCCGATCTGCAGGATGCGATTCTGGACGGCGCCCGCCTGTGCCGGGCGGATCTCCGTGGCGCCCGGCTGCGCCGGGTGCAGATGCGGCAGGCGGATTTGCCCGGTGTGGACATGCGGGAAGGCATTTTGATGCAAAAGCGGGAAGGCGACGAGGCCGCCACCTGCGCCGACGATCTGGCCGATGCCGAGGGCGCCAGTTCGCGCGGCAGCCTGCTGAAAGGGGCGCGGCTGGGGCGCGGCCTGCTGGGCAGGGTTGATTTGCGCGGAGCCCAGTTGCAGGGCAGCAATTTCAGCGGCGCTGACCTGGCCAACGCCAACTTCGGCGGCTGCCGGCTGGAGGGCGCGAATTTCACCGGTGCCAACCTGGCCGGCGCGCAACTGGAGGGCGCGGTATTGAGCGGGGCAGATTTCTCCGGTGCCAACCTCGCCGAAGCCTGCCTGCTTGGCGCGCTGGTGGATGATGCCCGGCTGGACCGCGCTAACCTCATCGGCGCAAAGCGCACCCGCACGATCGCCAATCTGGACCGCAGCGTAGCGCAGATTTTTTACCTTCACCAACAATGGATCGACAGCGATGGGCGGGACGGCGCGCGGGCCGATCTGTCCGGGGTGGATTTGCGCAATCTGAACCTGCGCGGCGCCAATCTGGCGGCGGCGGTGTTGCATCACGCCGATCTGCGTGGCGCCGATTTGTCCGGCGCACAACTGATGATGGCCGACATGGCGGTGATCGATGGGCGCGGTATTGCGCTGGCAAAGGCCGACCTGCGCGGGGTCAGCCTGGAACGTGCCGCGTTGATGCAGGGCGATCTGCGCGGCGCCCAGCTTGGCCCGATGGACATTCGCGGGGCGGCGCAATGGCCGGCCAACCTGACCGGCGCGCGGCTGGAAGATGCAAGGCTGAGCGGCGCAAATTTCAGCAAGGCGAAGCTGCTCGGGGTGGATTTTACCGGCGCCGATGTGGCCGGTGCCGATTTTACCGGCGCCAACATGGACCCGGCTCAGGACCCCGGCACTGCGTAATTGCGCGCGGCGATCAGGCCGGGGCGTCGTGGCAGACCACGCAGAGCTTGTTGCCCTCCGGGTCGCGGAAATAGGCCGCGTAATAATCGGCGTGGTAATGCGGTCGCAGGCCCGGCGCGCCCTCATCGGCGCCGCCATGTGCCATCGCGGCGGCATAACAGCGCTCCACGCTGGCGCGATCGGCGGCGAGGAACGCCGTCATCGGGCCATTGCCGGGTTGCGCCGGATTGCCGTCATAGGGTTTGCCAATGAACAACATCGGCCGCGGCGTCGCCCCGCGCCAACCGGCCCAGCCCTGATCGGGATGGTCGATGGTTTTTTTCAGCCCGAGTGCGCCGCCGACCGCGTCGTAGAACGCTGCGGCGGCCGGAAAATCGGTAATTCCAATGAAGATATGCGAGAACATCTTGCTTCACCTTCCGTCGGGATCCATTGCTTAACCATATAGGCGCTATCGCGGTCCGGCTATGCTGCCTAAATCGCGAGCAACCATCCCGGATGCCCCGATTTGATGCAGGGCAGCCGCACGGGCGGGCGGTAGCGCGCGAAGGCAGGTTGCGATAAGGCTCCGGCGCGGCAAAACCCGCCGTCACGACCCAACTCTCTCAGGACGGGAACTCTCATGGCTGGTGTCGATATTCTCGCAACCGCGCTCAACGGTGGCAACGCGGCCTTCATCGCCGACATGTATGCCCGCTGGGTGGAAAATCCGGACAGCGTGGACAGCAGTTTTTCCGCGTTGTTCGGCGCCATGAACGACGAAACCCGCGCCATCCTGACCGACGCAACCGGTGCGTCCTGGGCGCCCCGGACGCGGAGCGTCGAACCATTTGGGACGCGGAGCATGGACCGCGATGCGGCCGCCCCGATCGCCGCACCCAAGCGCCGTGCGAGCGATCAGCCGGTCGATGTCGCCCATGTCCGCGCCGCCACCAAGGATAGTTTACGCGCCCTGATGATGATCCGCACCTACCGCGTGCGCGGCCATCTGGAAGCCCGGCTGGACCCGCTCGGCCTGCAAATCCCCAAGGCGCACCCGGAACTGGACCCGGCTACCCATGGCTTCAGCGAAGCCGACATGGATCGGCCTATTTTCATCGACTACGTGCTCGGACTGGAAACCGCCACCCCAAGGCAGATTTTGCAGGTGTTGCGGCAGACCTATTGCGGCCCGATCGGCGTCGAGTTCATGCATATCCAGGACCCCGACCAGAAGGCCTGGATCCAGCGCCGGGTGGAAGGCGCGCCCTGGGCCAATGCGCTCGGCCGCGACGGCAAGAAAACCGTGCTGCGCCAGCTGACCGAAGCCGAGGGGCTGGAAGCTTTCTGCCAGCGCCGCTTCGTCGGCACCAAGCGGTTCGGGCTGGAGGGGGCGGAGGTCAGCATCCCCGCTTTGCACGCCATCATTGAAACCGCGGCGAAATCCGGCGTGCGCGAAATCGCCATCGGCATGCCGCATCGCGGGCGGCTGAATACCTTGGTGAACGTGGTGCGCAAGCCGTACACCCAGTTGTTCAGCGAATTCGGCGGCGCCAGCTTCAAGCCGGACGACGTGCAAGGCTCCGGCGACGTGAAATACCATCTCGGCACCTCCACCGACGTGGAGATCGCCGGGCACAAGGTGCATCTGTCGCTGCAACCCAACCCGTCGCACCTCGAAGCGGTCGATCCGGTCGTGGTCGGCAAGGTGCGCGCCCGGCAGGACATGGCCGGCGATACCTCGGCCCGCCGCTCGGTGATGGGCATCCTGATGCACGGCGACGCCGCCTTCGCCGGCCAGGGTCTGGTCGCCGAAACCTTGGGCATGAGCCAGCTGATCGGCTACCGTACCGGCGGCACCATCCATCTGATCGTCAACAACCAGATCGGCTTCACCACCGTGCCGGCCCACGCCTATTCGGGCCTGTATTGCACCGACGTCGCCAAGTCGATCCAGGCGCCGATCCTGCACGTG
>JAYTQP010000514.1:0-1607 GCA_043746675.1 Rhodospirillales bacterium
ACCGCCGTGCGATCGAGGCGCCGAGCGCCCAACCGACCAGCCGGCCGCCCTGTTCGCGCACCCGTTCCTCGATGGCGTGGCGCAGTGCGTCCTCCCGCCCGGCCAGCAATCCCTTCAACTGGGCCAGCACATAACCGAAAACTTCCTGATGCCGGCCGCCTTCCATCAGATGCCGCAGCGCCCGCGCCACCACCCGCCCGGCTTCCGGCCCGCCGAGCAGGCGGGGCAAAATCCGGGCCATGACCTTGCGGGCGCGGCCATCCTCGATGGTGGCCAGCAGCCGGGGCAGAGTGGTCGCCAACGCCTCGGCGGCCGGCCGGGTCGAAGCCGGGTCGGCCAGGAAGCGCGCCACGATGCCGGCGAGGTCGAGCCGCCCGAGCATCCTGCTGACATCGGCTTCGGTGAACACATGGTCGGCGACGAACCGCCCCAGTGCCCGGCCCAGCCGCGCCTGCTGCTGCGCAATGATCGCGGTGTGCGGGATCGGCAGGCCGAGCGGATGGCGGAACAGCGCGGTGATGGCAAACCAGTCCGCGATGCCGCCGACGAAACCGGCCGTGGCGGCCGCGCGGAGCAATTCCGCCCACAGCCCATGCGGCAGATAGAAGCTGCCAACCGTCAACGCCGCCATGACAAGCACCAGGCCGGAGGCCACGCTACGGTGGCGGGCCAGCCGCCGGCGGGCGATTACATCGGGCGAAATATCGGACATAAGGCCGTTTAGCACGAAGCCGGCGGACGCATGAAGGCGGGATGCCAGGCGAGCGTTTCAGCGGGACTTGGCATCTGTTATCTGCAAGGTCCAAACTGATGCGTTACGACTGCCACGCCCCCGTTGGAGAGCGCCAGATGCCGATTTACGCCTTGGATGCGCTAATCCCCGAACTGCCCGCCGCCGACCGCTTCTGGATTGCGCCGGACGCCCATGTGATGGGGCATGTGCGGCTTGCCGAGGATGTCGGCATCTGGTTCTGCGCCGTCTTGCGCGGCGACAACGACCTGATCAGCATCGGTGCCCGCAGCAACGTGCAGGACGGCGCGATGATCCACACCGACCGCGGCCAGCCGGTTTTGGTGGGGGAGGACGTGACCATCGGCCACCACGCCATTCTGCACGGCTGCACCATCGGCGACGGATCGCTGATCGGCATGGGCGCCACCATCCTGAACGGCGCCAAGATCGGCCGTGGCTGCCTGGTGGGCGCCAACGCGCTAGTAACCGAGGGCAAGGAATTTCCCGATTTCTCGATGATCATGGGCGCCCCGGCGAAGGTGACCCGACCGCTGGATGAAGCCGCCGTCGCCCGCCTGCGCGCTGGCCCGGCCGGTTACGTGCGGAACTGGCAGCGCTTCAAGGCCGGGCTGCGACGACTGGACTGACACCGCTTCGCCGGTTCGGATTTGCTTGGCATCGGTTTATGTTGCAGTGCATCGTAGGTGGATCGAACGGCATCGGGCCGGCGGTTGGGGTGACCATGAAGCTGCGGGTTCTGCTGGTTGGCGACAATGCCGAACGCGCCCGTGCGGTCACGCTTGGCTTGCAGGCGGAGGATTGCGAGGTCGTCGTGGTGGTGCCGAATGCGCTGGCGCTGGTGGCCGAAGTGCGG
>JAYTQP010000515.1:0-1952 GCA_043746675.1 Rhodospirillales bacterium
GTTTCGGTAAACGAACAGCCAACGCCGAAGATCACGTCGGCGTCGGCCAGGAATTTCGGCACCGCGCGCGGCATCGCCACGCCGCCGGAACCCAGCGACAGCGGGTGGTTTTCCGGGAACGAGGATTTGCCACCCAGCGAGGTCACCACCGGCATCGCCAGCAGTTCAGCCAGCTTCTTCAACTGCGGCCACGCCTTGGCGTAATGCACGCCCTGGCCGGCATATAAAACCGGCGCCTTCGCCGCGACCAGCAACGCCGCCGCCGCCTTCACATCCTTCGGCGCCGCGCCGGATTTGGTCCGCAGCACCGGCGTGTAGTTCAGCGGCTCGGCCACTTCCTCGTTCCACATATCGCCGGGGATTTCGACGATGCACGGCCCGCCGCGGCCATTGCGCAAATTGGTGAAAGCCCGACGGAAAATGTTGCAAACCTCGTTCGCCAACGTGATCGGCTCAGCGGATTTGGTGTATGGCTTCATCGCCTGGGACGAATTGAAGTTCGGGTCGATATTGGCCAGCCGGCGCGCATAGCCCATCGGCAGCACCAGAACCGGCACCGATTCGCCGTAGCATTGCGCCACGCCGCCCATGGCGTTTTCCGCCCCCGGGCCGTGCTGCATGCAGAACGCGCCGATGGTGTCGCCCGAGGTGACGCGGGAAATCGCGTCGGCCATGTGGATGCCGACGCGTTCCTGGCGGCACATCACCGGGCGGATATCGGCGGCGGCGGCGTATTCGATCAGGTGGTTGACGGGATAGCCGCAGAGGATCTCGATCCCCTCGCGCTTCATGATTTCCGCGATGGCGTCGCCGAGTTTCATTGGCCTGTTTCCCCTGCACGTGGACGTTGCCGGCAGACTTCTCGAACGGACACTAAGCCGGCCCGGCCCGGCTGGCAATCAGGCTGCCACGCCGCCGCGATCAGCCGCCGGCAAGCTTGCGGTTATAAGCAAGTTCCTCAGCCGTCAGACTGAAGCCAATGAAGATTTTATAGACTGAAGCGTTTTTTTCCGAGGTCACCGCAAGATCGGAGGTGATTTCCGGGCCGGTGAACGCCACCCTGGTAACGTTCGGCGGAAAATCCACCGTGGCGACGAATTCATGCTTATCCAGAATGCGGCCGTTTTCGGTCACGGCAACGAAATAAGGCACGTTCACCGTGCGGCCGGTCATTGCCGGCCCCCGCGCGACGTCGGCGAGCACCGTCACCGTCGCACGCACGATCGACGCGCCCGACCGCGCGCAGCTTCCCTGCACGGCGGTAATCCGGGCGGCCAACGCCAGATCGGTCACGTCGCGCCCGGCGCCGGCATAGCGGGTCAGGTCGCCGGCGTCGCCCAGCAGCGCCACCGAAGGGCAGGGCGGCGGAAACGCATCCTGATTGCCGCAGGCTGACAGGGCCAGCACGGCACCGGCGGCGATCAGCATCCGCAACCTCAAGCCAGGGAAAAACGACATCGGCAACTCCAGAACCGGCGGCACGCATTGCCCGCCCAGGTAAGGAAGGGCATAATCCTCCGCGCCGCTGGCGACAAGTTTCCCCGCCCCTTTTTCCCCGCCCCTTTAGAGTACCAACGTCGCATGGCCGTCTACACCGAAGTGACCGACGACGCGCTGGCGGCCTTCCTGGCGGACTACGATATCGGCACCGCCGTCGCATTTCGCGGCATCGCCGAGGGGGTGGAGAACAGCAACTACATGCTGCGCACCACCCAGGGCGATTTCATTCTGACCTTGTATGAAAAACGGGTCGATCCGGCCGATCTGCCCTGGTTCCTCGGGCTGATGACGCATCTGGTGCAGCATGGCATCACCTGCCCGCTGCCGGTGCCGGCGCGGGACCGGCAGGCGCTGCGGCTGCTGGCCGGCAAGCACGCCGCGATCACCAGTTTTCTGCCCGGCGTCTGGCCGCGAAGGGTGCGGCAGGAACATTGCGCCCCGCTCGGCGCGGC
>JAYTQP010000516.1:0-2724 GCA_043746675.1 Rhodospirillales bacterium
GCCTGGATCGCCGAGGCGATCGAGCGGCTGCCGACGATAGTGCGCCCCGCGCCCGGCGAGGTCGGCCACATCGACCACGTCATGCTGCCGCCGGAAGCCGATACCAACCGGCGGATGGCGGCCGCACTGGCGCGCGCGGCGGGGGCGTTTGCCACCGCCTGGCCGGCCGAACGGCCGCTGCGGGTGCTCGATCTCGGCGGCGGGCGGGGCGATTTGCTGGCAGCCCTGGCCGCCAGCGGGCGGCGGGTGGCACATATCGTGTTGCATCTGCCCGGCGACGCCGGCGAACGCGGGGTCGGCCACGATCACGGCGAACCCCGTGGCGGGGCAGTGGAAAACAGTTCGCTGACCTGGGACCCCACGATTGAAGGCACGAAATTGCCGCCGGCCGATCTGGTCGTGGGCCTCGGCGGGCAGTTCCGCTTCGGTGCGGCACTGCTGCCGGCAGTCCGCGCGAGCCTGGCGCAAGGCGGGGTTTTCCTGGTCGCCGAGCCGATCGCGGCGACAGTGTGGAATTTCGTCGGCGGGCAATCGGCAAGCTGGTGGGATGGTCCGGGTGACGCCAACGCGGTGCTGATGGACGCCGCCGGCTGGGACCGGCTGCTGGCGAGCCACGGTTTCCAAGAACCAGCGGTGCATGCGCTGGCCGATCTGCCGCTGCCGGCGGCGATTATTTCGGCGCGCATGCCGGCGATGGCGCCGGCGACGGTGGCCGCGCCGGAAGCCCGGCCGTTGGTGTTGCTCGGCCGCCATGGCGCACTGCGCAGCGCCCTGCACGCCGCGGTGATCGCGCGCGGCGGCAGTTGCGATTTGTTGGATTTCGCCACCCCGCCCGATCCAGACCGCTTCCAGGGCCGCGACGTGGTGATCCTGCCGCCGACCCGGGCGAGCAGCGAAGGCGGGTTGGCGGAGGTGCTGGCCACCATCTGCACGCTCGCCCAGGCCTGCGCCGACCGCGCCAGCAGCCTGGTGCTGGTCACCGAAGGCGGCCAGCAATCCGATATCGGCCCGCATTATCCCGCCGCCGCCGCCTGCTGTGGCATGGCGCGCGTGCTGGCCAATGAATTCGCCCCGCTGCGACTGCGCCGGATCGACCTCAGCCCCGGCTTGGAACCCGCTCTGGCGGCCCGGCGGCTTGCCAGTGAAATCCTCGACGCCCGCGACGACGAGAGCGAAGTGGTGCTGACCGGCAGCGCCCGGCTGGTGCCGCGCATGCGCCGGGGCCTGCCGCCGCAGGGCGCCGCCCTGCCGGCGCGGCTGGTAATCCGCCAGCCCGGCCAGCTTGGCAGCCTGGCGTGGGAAACTTTAGGCGCGCCGGCAGCGCCGCAAGCGGGCGAACTGCGCATCCGGGTGGATGCCGCCGGGCTGAATTTCCGCGACGTGATGTGGGCGCAGGGGCTGCTGCCGGAAGACGTGCTGATGCACGGCTATGCCGGCGCCACCCTGGGCATGGAAGCCGCCGGCCGGGTGGAAGCAGTCGGGCCGGGCGTTGGCTTTGCCGTCGGCGACCGGGTGTTCGGCTTCGTGCCCGGCGCCTTCGCCAGCCGGGTGGTGGTGCGCGAGGACGCGGTAGCCGCGCAGCCTGCCGAACTAACCGCCGAACAGGCGGCAACCGTCCCGGTAACCTTCATGACCGCGGTCTACGCGCTGGAAACCTGCGCGCGGCTGGTGGCGGGCGAGAAGGTCCTGATCCATGGCGGCGCCGGCGGCGTCGGGCTGGCGGCGATCCAGGTTGCCAAGGCGGCCGGCGCGCTGGTCGCGGCCAGCGCCGGATCGCGCGCCAAGCGGGCCTTCCTACACCAGCTCGGGGTGGATGTCGTGCTCGACAGCCGCGACCTCGGCTTTGCCGACACCCTGCGCCAGACCTGGCCGGACGGGGTGGACGTGGTGCTGAACTCACTGGCCGGCCCGTTCATGGATCGCAGCCTGGGGCTGGTGCGGCCGTTCGGGCGCTTCGTCGAACTCGGCAAGCGCGATTTCGTGGAAAACCGGCGCGCGGCATTGCGGCCGATGCGGCAGAACGTGACCTATTTCGCCGTCGATGTGGACCAGTTGCCACTGGCCCGGCCCGAACTGGCGCAGCGGCTGCTGAGCGATATCAGCGCCCGCATGGCCAGCGGCGCCTATCGGCCGCTGCCGGCGACGGTGTTCGCCCACACCGATGTCGAAACCGGGTTTCGGATGCTGCAAGGCTCCACCCATATCGGCAAGATCGTAATCCGCCCGCCACAGGGGCCGCTGCCGAGCCATGCCATTCCGGCGCTGGCGGCGGATGGCACCGTGGTGGTGGTCGGCGGCATGCAGGGCTTCGGCCTGCAAGCGGCGCGCAAGCTGGCCGAACTCGGGGTGCGCCATCTGGCGCTGATTTCACGGCGCGGCGGGGCCACCGAGGGGGCGATGGAAGCCATCGCTGGGCTGGCCGCATTGGGCGCCGAGGCGCGGGTTTATGCCTGCGATGCGACCGACGCCAATGCGCTGGCGGCAACCTTGGCGGCGATCCGGGCGCAAAGCGAGGGCGAGGCGGCGCTGCGCAGCGCGGGCGAAAAATCCCGCCGCCAGCCGATCGTCGGGGTGGTGCACGCCGCCGCCGTGCTGGATGATGGCGCCGCCGCCAGCCTGACCGCCGAACGCTTTGCCCCGGTGCTGGCCGCCAAGCTGGCGATCGCCGAAAATCTGGACCGGCTGACCGCGTCCGACCCGCTGACCTTGTTCCTGATGTTTTCC
>JAYTQP010000517.1:0-4853 GCA_043746675.1 Rhodospirillales bacterium
ATGATCTAGGCGGCGGCGGCCGACATATGACCATGGCTGCGGGCCACGACGGCGGCGCTGAAGGCTTCGAAAATGCCGCGCGAAATGCTGTCATGGTCCCAGTCATATTCGGGATGCCACTGCACGCCGACGGCGAAACCGGGGGAGATCGCGTGGACGGCCTCGATGGTGCCGTCCGGCGCGATGCCATCCGCGACCATGGCAGGGGCGAGCCGGTCGATCCCCTGATTATGCAGCGAGTTCACTGAAATCCGGGTTTTGCCGGCGATTTCGTGCAGCCAACTGCCCGCGGTCAGCGTGATGCTGTGGGATTTTCCGGTGCGCACCTTGGAAAGCGG
The DNA here is from genome assembly GCA_043746675.1 of Rhodospirillales bacterium. Classification (GTDB taxonomy): domain Bacteria; phylum Pseudomonadota; class Alphaproteobacteria; order Acetobacterales; family Acetobacteraceae; genus CAITOL01. The sequence goes on from JAYTQP010000517.1 coordinate 339, forward strand.
CGACATCGGGGTGGAATGATCGATCCGGCCGCCGATATCCTGCAGGCGCTGGTGCAGGCTGCCGCCGAGGGCGACGTTCATTTCCTGCAGTCCGCGACAGATCGCCAGCACCGGGATGCCGGCGGCGATGGCGGCGCGGATCAGCGGCAGGGTGACGGCATCGCGTTCGCTGTCCTCCGGCGTTTCGCTCGGGTGCGGCGTGCCATCGTAGTTGGAAGGCTGCACGTTCGATCGGCTGCCGGTGAAGATGAAACCATCGAGGCGCGACAGCAGCGTAGGAATGTCAGCATTATGGCCGTTGGCCGGGACCAGCACCGGCACCCCGCCAACCACCAGATCGGTCGCGCGCACATAGGTGTTGGAAGCCGCATGGTTCGGCATGCCCAGCACGCCGAATAATTTGGTGCAGCACGAAATTCCGATCATTGGCTTCATCGCAAATGCCACTCCGCTGTCTCATCCGCTTAATAATGTTGGGGCCGTCCGGCCAGTACGTCAATCAGGGGGCACGTCAATCAGGGATGGTCAATTATTGGATTTCGGGCCTGGTAGGGGCGAATAGCGATTACCGGCGTCGGCATTCTGGAACAGTTTCGGATCGAACGTGCCGCCGAGCTCGACATTGAACAGCGACACCCGCGTTTCGCGCTGCTGCGCATCCAGAACCGCCCATTGCCGCAACGCCAGCGGCTGGTCGGCGAATACCAGGGTCAGCTTGCCGTCGCCGGAGGATTTGGCTTGATGCACCGTCACCTGGATTTGGCCGGGCTGCCGCATGACCGCGTCAACCGCGATGTCGCCGGAGAAAGTCACTTTTTCAGACAGGAAAATCGACAGCGGCGAACTGACGACGGGAAAATTATTGGTTTGCTGAAGCTGCCTGTCGATCAGAAACCCGACGCCGTAGCCAACGATCAGCAGCAGCGGCGACGGCGGATCATATTCAAAGCGCAACTTGCCGGGCCGGTCGATCCAGGCCACGCCTTCGCTGGTGGCGCCGTCCGGCGCGATTTGCAGGAAGCGGGCTTTCAAAGTGCGCACGCCGTTGAGATAGGTTTCGATCCGGGCCAGATCGGCACGGTCGGCGGCGGTGAGCTGCGCGGCGTGGCCAGGCCGTGCGGCGGCCAGCATCGCAAGCGTCAGCAGGATGGTTCGGCGGCTAGAACAGGCCATCGATGGCTCCGGCGGCGGTCAGCCCGATGCGCTCGGACGCCGGCACCCGCGGCAGGCCGGGCATGGTCATGATGTCTCCGGCGATCGCCACCACGAAGCCGGCGCCGGCGGACAGCCGCACGTCGCGTATCGGCAGCGTGTGGCCGACCGGGGCGCCGAGCTTGGTGGCATCGGCGCTGAAACTATACTGCGTCTTGGCGATGCAGACCGGGGCGTGGCCGAAGCCGGCGGCGGTGAAGTTGGCCAGCTTGCGGGCGACGCCATTGGACAATGCGATGTCGTCGGCACGGTAAATCTCTCGCGCGACGGTGCGCAACTTGTCCGCCAACGGCATTGCATCCGGGTAGAGCGGCGCGTAGCGGGCGGTTTTGCCGGCGATCCGGGCGTTGACCGCGTGGGCGAGCGCCTCCGCGCCGGCGGCGCCATCGGACCAGTGGGTGCAGAGGCAAACCTCGGTGTCCAGTTCCGCCATCCGCATCCGCAAGGCGTCGATTTCCGCTGCGGTGTCCAACGTGAAGCGGTTGAGCGCCACCACGACGGGCAGGCCGAATTTTTTCATGTTCTCGACATGCCGTACGAGATTGACGCTGCCGGCGAGCACGGCGGCGACATCCTCGCGGCCCAGATCCGCCTTGGCGACGCCGCCGTGCATTTTCAGCGCCCGCAAGGTCGCCACCACCACCGCGCAGGAGGGCAACAGCCCGGCAATGCGGCATTTGATGTCGAGGAATTTTTCCCCGCCCAGATCGGCGCCGAAGCCGGCCTCGGTTACCACCACATCGGCCAGCTTGAGCGCAGCCACGGTGGCCATCACCGAATTGCAGCCATGGGCGATGTTGGCAAACGGGCCGCCATGCACCAACGCCGGCGATCCTTCCAGGGTTTGCACCAGATTGGGCATCAGCGCATCGCGCAGCAGGGCGGCCATCGCGCCATCCGCTTTCAGGTCGCGCGCGGTAACGTAGGACCCATCGCGCCGGCTGCCGACGATCATGCGCCCGAGACGGGCCTGCAAATCATCGAGGTCGCGGCTCAGGCACAGCACCGCCATCACTTCGCTGGCAACCGTGATATCGAACTGGTCTTCCCGCGCGGCGCCGTTGCCGCCGCCGCCGAGGCCCACCACGGTGCCGCGCAAAGCGCGATCGTTCATATCCAGTGCGCGGCGCCAGGTCAGCCGCCGTGGGTCCAACTGCTGTTCGTTGCCCCAGTAGATGTGGTTGTCGACCAGTGCCGCCAGCAGGTTATTGGCTGACGTGATGGCGTGGAAATCGCCGGTGAAATGGAGGTTAATCTCGTCCATCGGTGCCACTTGCGCGTAGCCGCCACCGGTCGCCCCGCCCTTCACCCCGAAGCACGGTCCCAGGCTGGGTTCGCGCAGGGCGATCATGGTGGGGGTGCCGATCCGGTTCAGCGCATCGCCGAGCCCGATCGTGGTGGTGGTTTTGCCTTCGCCGGCGGCGGTCGGGCTGATCCCGGTGACCAGCACCAGCGCCCCGGTTGGTCGCGTTTGCAAGCCGGCCAGAAAGTTGAAATCCAGCTTCGCCTTGTAGCGGCCATAAGGAATGAGCGCCGCATCGGGAATACCGGCCTTGGCAGCGATCTGCCCGATCGGTTGCAAGCTTGCCGCGCGCGCAATTTCGATATCGGTTGCCACCTTCTTACTCCTCTCAGGCGACGGCGCGGGTAGCACTGCGGTTGCGAACGCCCATGCTGTCGAGCGCCGAACCCACAGCCTGCACGAAATCGCGCATATCGTCAGGCGTGATCGCGCCGATGCAGCCGACGCGGAAGCTGGGGCGATCGGTGTTGTAGAAATTGCTGATCAGCCAGCCCTGGGCCTTCAGCAGATCGACAAAGCTTTGCAGATGCCAGGCCGGATCGTCGGGGGCGGACACATTCACCACGATCGGCCCTTGCACGTCGCGCGCCAGATACGGGTCCAGCCCGAGGCCGAGCATGCCGCTGTAAAGCGCATCGGCGTTGGCGCGGTAGCGGGCGAGGCGCGCCGGCTGGCCGCCCTCGGCATCGAACAGATCGAGCGCGACATTGAACGCCACCAGCACCTGGGCGGCCGGGGTGAAGCGGAAGCTGCCACCGCCGTTGCGGGGGAGCGTGTGCTGGTAGATGTCGGCGAAATCGAACGACCAACTGCCGGCGTTGCCTTGGGCGGCGAGCAGCCGGTCGATCCGGGCAACCGCGAAGCCGATCCCCGGCATGGCTTCCAGGCATTTGTTGGAGGTGAACATGGCTGCGTCCAGCTCTGGCTGGGCCGAGACATCCAGCGGCAGGGCGCCGAACGCCGAGACCGCATCGACCAGCAGGCGGCGGCCGGCGGCGCGCACCGCGGCACCCACAGCAAGCGGATCATGGATCACGCCGCTGCCGGTTTCGCTGTAGATCAGCCCGACATGGCTGATGGCGGGATCGGCGGCCAGGGCTGCCGCGACGGCTGCCGGCGGCACCGGCTTTTCGCGATCCACCGTCAGCGCGATAACCGTGCGGCCGACCTCGGTCGCCAACTTTGCCAGCCGGTCGGCATAGGCGCCGACCATCGGGATCAGAATTTTGCCGCCCTGCGGGACAAACGTGCGCACCGCCGCTTCCATGGCAAAATGGCCGCAACCCTGGAGCGCCAGCGCCGCATGTGTCTCCGGCGATCCGCCGGCGATGCGCAGTACGCGGGCGCGCAGATTTTCATAGATCGGGCGGAAATCATTGTCCCAGGGGGCGTAATCCACCGCCATCGCCGCCTTCACTTCGGGGCGCGTGGTCACCGGGCCTGGAATGAGCAACTTCATGGCTTGTCTCCTAAGCGGCGGTAGTAGCAGGCCCGCCCTCGGGCTGCTAGATTGTCGGCGCAAGCAAATCCGCCGTGACAGGAGCGCTTTATGCGAGTGAGCGTCGTGCAGATGAATGCCGGGTCGGACAAGATGGCCAACATCGATCAGGCGCGCGCCCTGATCGACAGCGCGGTGGCGGCCGACCGGCCGGATATCGTCAGCCTGCCGGAGGTGTGGAGCTGTATGGGCGGCGACCGCGACGGCAAGTTCCGCCAGGCCGAAGACCTGCCGCCGCCCGGTAGCAACTTGCCGGGAGGTGCGGCCTACGAATTCCTGCGCAGCACCGCGCGCGAAAAGCGCATCCATATCCATGGCGGTTCGATCGGCGAACGCGGCGGCGAGCGGCTGTTCAACACCACCGTGGTGTTCAATCCGGACGGCGCCGAAATCGCCCGCTACCGCAAGATCCATTTGTTCGACATCAGCACGCCGGATGGCCAGGTTTTCGGCGAAAGCCGCACCTACGGGCCGGGCGATGCGGTGGTTACCTACGAGGCCA
>JAYTQP010000518.1:0-1730 GCA_043746675.1 Rhodospirillales bacterium
ATGGTCTGGGTCGGCCTAGCGGTCAATCTGCACCGTGCCTTCATCCGCACCGAGCAGGCCGCCCAGCGTAATTCCAGCAATCTGGCCCGTGGGCTGGAAATCACCGTCGCCGCCACCTTCGCCACCGTCGACCAGACCTTGCTGTTTCTGCGCGAACTGGATCGGCGCGAATCCGGCCACACCGCACTGCGGACCTGGGCGGGCGACCCGCGCTGGGTGACCGGCGACATCGTTCAGGTCGGCGTCGCGGATCGTGATGGTCGGATCGTCGATTCCAATATCGCCCTGCCCGGCCAGCAGGCCAGCATCGCCGATCGCGCCGGCTTCATCGCCCAACGCGACGCGAAGGACGACCGGCTCTACATCGGCGTGCCGATTTTCGATCGGGCGGCCGGGCGGTGGGTCATCCAGGTGACCCGCAAGCGCATCGCCGCCGACGGACGTTTCGATGGCGTTGTCATCGCGGCGCTGGATCTCGGCGTGCTCGGTAAATTCTACCATGAAATGCAGCTCGGCCAGGGCATGGTGCTACTGATCGGACGGGATGGCGTGGTGCGCGCCCGCGCACCGGCCAACGGCCTGCCGGGGCGCACGGCAAGCGGGTTCGAACAGCAAATCCTGGACGGCGGCATGGCCGGCAGCTTCGACGCGGTCGATCGGCTGGATGGGGTGGACCGGCTGGTCAGTTTTTGCGCGGTCGAGGGGCTGCCATTGGTGGTCGCGGTCGGCCAGGATACCACCTCCGTGCTGGCGGTCTGGCGGGAGATTAGGCGCAACAATATTCTCGCCGGCCTGGCCTTCAGCGCGATGACCCTGCTGCTGGGCTGGCTGCTGGAAGGCCACCGCCAACGCAGCGTGCGCTCGCAGACGGCGCTCAAGGCGACGATGGAAAACATCACCCAGGGCATCCTGATGGTCGATCGCGTCGGTCGCATCGCAGTGGTCAATGCGCGGGCCATCGCGTTGTTGGGCTTTCCCGAACGCATGGCGCGCCCCGGTGCCCGGTTTCGCGACCTGCTGGAATGGCAACTGGCCCATGGCGAGTTCGGCGCGCCCGAGCAGGTTGACCCAGATTTCATCCGCTTTGTTCAAGCCGGCGGCATCGCCACCGAGTTCAGCACCTACGAGCGCACGCGCAACAACGGACGGGTGCTGGAAGTGCGCACTGAAATTCTGCCCGATGGCGGCGCGGTGCGCACCTACACCGACATCACCCATCGCAAACGCACCGAACAGGCGCTGGCCGACGCACGCGATGCGGCCGAGGCGGCCGGGCGCGCCCGGTCCGAATTCCTGGCGGTGATGAGCCATGAAATCCGCACCCCGATGAACGGCATCATCGGGGTCTCCAGCCTGCTGCTGGAAATGTCGCTGGGCGCCAGCGAGCGGCGCTACGTCCAGATCGTGATGGATAGCGGCCAGCATTTGCTGCAACTGATTAACGATATCCTGGACTTCTCCCGCCTCGATGCGGGCCGGCTGGACCTGGAGAACGCCGCCTTCGAGCTGCCGGCGATGCTGCGCGGCACGGTGGGAATGATGCTGCCGGCAGCGCAGATCATGGGGCTCGAGATCGCGCTCGATGCCGCCGCCGATCTGCCGGAACGCGTCATAGGCGACGCCCACCGGCTGCGCCAGATACTGCTCAATCTGCTCGGCAATGCGGTGAAGTTCACCGAGCACGGGCAGATCGTCCTCAAAATCCGGCGCCTGGACGACGCGGCTGGGGT
>JAYTQP010000519.1:0-11404 GCA_043746675.1 Rhodospirillales bacterium
TGCGTCGGCGTGATGTATGAAAAGGACGGCCAGAAAATCACCGCGCGTGCCGGCAAGGAAGTGATTTTGTGCGCCGGCGCGGTGGCCACGCCGCAATTGCTGGAACTCTCCGGCATCGGCAAGCCGGACATTCTGCAAGCCCATGGCATCGAAGTGCTGCATGCGCTGCCCGCCGTCGGCGAGAATTTCCGCGACCACATCAACGCGCGCATCCAATGGAAGGTCAAAGACCCCAGCGCGTCCTACAATCTGCGCGCGCGCGGGCTGGGGCTGGTGGGCGAGACCTTCCGCTATGTGTTCAGCCGCGGCGGGTTTTTCAGCCTGCCGAGCGCGCCGCTGCTCGCCTTTCTGCGCACCCGGCCGGAGCTGGAAACGCCCGACGTGCAAATGCATCTGGTGCCATACGCAATCAAGAACCCGAAAAAACGCCAGGTACACGACTTCCCCGGCATGACAATCGCGGTTTATCAGTTGCGCCCGGAAAGCCTCGGCAGCATCCATATCCGCTCCGCCGATCCGGATTCGCAGCCGGCGATCCGCTTCAACTTCCTGCACGATACGATCGACCAGGCAGCGATGGTTGAAGGCTTTAAGATGATCCGCAAGATCGTCAACGCCGCCCCGATGGATGGCATTCGCGGCGACGAATACTCGCCCGGCCCGACCGTTTCCACCGACGCCGAAATCCTCGATTACATCAGGGGCAATGCCGAAACCGCGTTCCACCCGATCGGCACCTGCCGGATGGGGCAGGGGCCGAATACGGTGGTGGATGACCGGCTGAAGGTGCATGGCATCGAGGGGTTGCGGGTGGCGGACGCCTCGGTTTTCCCGACCATGCCGTCCGGCAACACCAACGCGCCGTCGATCCTGGTGGGGGAAAAGGCCGCCGATTTCCTGCGCGGGCGCAGCTAAACCGGCGCCAGATCCACCCCCACCGAAACCGTGTGCGCGCCGCCGCCGAGAATAACCCCGCGCACTGGGCTGATATCGCCGTAATCGCGGCCCCAGGCGAGCACCACATGTTCATCCCGCACGACCAGATTGTTGGTCGGGTCGAGGTCGATCCAGCCATGGTCCTGCCCGAGCCAGCAGCCGACCCAGGCGTGCGACTGGTCCGCCCCGCGCCGAGGCGTCTGCCCCGGCGGCGGTCGTGTGCGCAGATAGCCGGATACGTAGCGCGCCGGCAGCCCGTGGGCGCGCATCGCCGCGAGCATCAGATGGGTGAAATCCTGGCAAACTCCGGCCCGCCCGGCCAGTACCGCGCCAACCGGGGAATTCACCGTGGTCACGCCCGGGCGGAAGGCGAAATCGCGGTTGATTCGGGCGCATAAATCCAGCACCGCCGCCAGGATCGGCCGGCCCGGCGGAAAGCTGGCGGCGGCGTAGGCGCCGGCTTCGCGGTCCGCCGGGGCCATCGGGCTGGCAAAGGCGAATTCGCTGGCTTGGTAGGCGGCGCCACCGGCCGTCGCCTGGGCCATCACCGCTTCCCATGGTGGCGTGGCATCGGCCGCGGGCGGTGCGGCGAAGGCAACCGCAACTTCCGCCTGCACTGTAACCGCAAAGCGCTGATGCGGGTTGTCGAGGAAAATCCAACAGACCTCGTTGCCGAAATGATCGGTGCCCCAACTGATCCGTGAGGGCTGCGGATCGGCATGCACGGTCGCATTGAAAACCTGCTGCCCGCTCAAAGTGCGTGGCGAAAGATGCAGCATGTGGCTGGCAAGATCGACACGGTCCGAGTAGGCGTAAACCGTTTCGTGGCGGATCCGGTAGCGCATGCTCAAGCGCCCATGCCGGTAGATGTTTTCGCCATCGTCACGCCGCCCCCTGGCTCTGGCTTTGCGACATGCCGAACCCGACCGACTGTGCTGCCGGCAGCACCGCGAAGTAACGCCGCGTGATGCGCCCGGACAGCCCGTCCAACTCCTGCCCCATCGCCCGCAGCCGAGGCGGCAACTCGGCTGCCGCCACCGCCTGGTCCGGACTGGCCAATACCTGGTTCACCAGCATGTCCGCTTCCGCCATCAGCGCGCCGGCGCTGCCGGCCAGGATTTCCCGCACCCCGGCCTCGCTGCCGAGTTCGTCCAGCAAGGCCCGCATCGCATCCAACTGGAACGCCAGCCCGCGCGGATTGCCGCGATCGGCCAGCACCAAATCCAGCACCGGGGCGGCCTGCAAAACATTCAGGTAGCGGCTGCGATAAGTAATCGCGCTGTCGCAAAGTTCGAGCGCCAGCAACAGGCCGCTTTCAATCCGTGCCGCCGGCAGATCGAGCACGGTGCCGACCTCCCGCACCACTGCCCGTGCGCGTTCCAGCCGCCGGCCGAGTTCGAGAAACATGAAGCCGCCGCCGCGCACCATGTTCTCCGACGCCACGCCGGCAACGGCGGTGCAAAAGCGCGAAATCGCCAGCATGCCCTGGCCCAACCCGTCCAGCCGTGGCGCGGTCGCCGCCTCCTGCGCCGCCCGCAAGGTCTGGGTGAAGGTGGCATACATGTCGCCGGTCAGCCGATCGCGCACCTTCTCGGTCATTTCACTGATATTGCGAAACAATTCGCCCACCGCGCCGCCTGGGTGCATGGTGGCACGCAGCCCGATCCGGAGGCTGGTGGCGGCGACCGATTCGGCATCGATCAGCCGCGCATCGGCCAGAATATGGCCAAGGGCCTGCAATTCGCCAAGTTCACGCGGCGTGTCCGCCCGCCCCAGCCGCGCCAGCGCCGCCCGCCCCAGCCGCGCCGCGCTGTCCAGCCGTTCCACATAACGCCCGAGCCAGAATAGATTATCCGCCACCCGGCTGGGCAATTCCCCCGACGTGCGCCGCAGCGCCAGCTTCGGGGTCGGCACCGCCAGCGGCCCGATCACGTCGCTCTGCTCATCGTACATCACCCAAACGTCTTTCGCCAAGCCAGGGCTGGATGTTTCGCCGGCCGCCACATCCCGCACGCGCGCCAGCCCGCCCGGCAAGGCGCGCCATTGCATGCCGTCGAAGATCAGAAACACCCGCCACATCACCGGTCGCGGATCGAGCTTGCCATCCACCAGGCACGGCGCCAGCGACGGCACTTCATCCCGCCCGGCAGACTCCATCAACAACGCCTCCCCCCGCAAGCGCCGGCACAGGCCCGGCAGCAAAGGCGGCAAGCCCTCATCCTCCAACACCGCCGAACCAGGATGATTGACAATCCGCACATTGCCCGCCCGCGCCGCATCCAACAAACCGGGCACGCCGACCAGGCTGCTGCCATCGAGCTCCAACGGGTCCACCAGCCGGCCATCGATCTGCCGCAACAACACGTCGATCCGCTGCAAACCGCGCAACGTCTTCAAAAACAGCGCGCCGTTGCGCACGGTTAAATCGCCGCCCTCCACCAACGCGCACGACAGCAGCCGCGCCAGATGCATATGCTCGAACCAACGCCGATGCCCAGTGCCGCGGGTAAGCAACGCCACCGCCGGGTTGCCCACCCCCTCCGGCGCCAGCGGCCGCAACGCGTCCTGCCAAAGATCGAAAAACGGCTCCAACGCCCGCACCCCGGCGGCGCGAAACGCTTCCGGCAACACCCGCGCCAATTGCCGGCGGTTTTCCTGCGCATACGCAATCCCGCCCGCCCGCCCGGCCCGGTCCGCCCATACAAGCCAACGCCCATCCGCCCCGCGGATCAAATCCGCCGCATACACATGCAGCTTCGGCCCGCGCAGCGCCGGCGCCCCCAACCGCAAATAATGCGGATTGGCAAACACCACCGCCGGCCCGATCGCGCCCTGCGCCAACAAATCCTGCGGCCCGTAAATATCGTCCAAAACCATCGACAACAGCGCCGCCCGCTGCGCCAACGCAGCCTCCACCGCGGCAAACTCCCCCGCCGTAATCAACAACGGAATCGGATCGCAACGCCAATGCAACGCCGCCGCCCCTGGCATCACACTGGTCACCCCGTCCTCGGCAAACCCCCGATCCAACCGCCGCCCACGCTCCGCCAACGCGCCATCCGCCAACAACGAAAACGACCCCAACAACCCCCGCCAATGCGCCCGCACCTGGCCGCGGCCATCCACCATCTCATCCGTCGCTACGACCTGACTCATGCGGTGAAATGCCTTGATGGCGGGGACGCGGGGCGAGGAAGTAAGGCGGGGGCTTTGCCCCTCGACCCCACAAGGGGCAGTCGCCCCTTGACCCGGGACATAAGCAAGCCTTGGGCAGGGGAAGCAGGGGGGCTAGGCGGACGTTGCAACATTCTCCTAGCCCCCCTGGCCTTGCTTGCCTTCTCGCACGCCCCCATCATCGCGCATGCCGCCGCAGGTCCAGCGTGCGCGGGTGGTCGTGGCCGAGGGTTGATTTGGGTTCGGGCATTGGGCCGGGGGTATGGCCGAAGGGCAGGAAGCGGGCGCGGCGGCGGGCTTCGGCGGCGTTGGCGTTGACCGGGAAGTCTTCGTGGGCGCGGCCGCCGGGGTGGGCGACGTGGTGGGCCATGCCGCCGAGGCTGCGGCCGGTCCAGCGGTCGTAGACGTCGAAGATGAGGGGAACTTGGGCGGGGATGGTGGGATGCAGGGCGGAGGGCGGTTGCCAGGCTTTGAAGCGGACGCCGGCGACGTATTCACCGGCGCGATCGGTTCGGTTCATGGGGATGGCGACATTGTTGCAGGCGAGGATGTAGCGGTCGTCGATCCAGCCTTGGGCGCGGACTTGGACGCGTTCGGCGGAGCTATCGACGTAGCGGGCGGTGCCGCCGGCGGCTTGTTCTTCGCCGAGCACGTGCCAGGGTTCGAGGGCATGGCGCAGTTCGATGTTCATGTCGCGGACGTCGATTTCGCCGAGGGCGGGGAAACGAAATTCCCGATGCGGGGCGAACCAGGCTGGATCGAGCGGCATGCCGAAGGCGTTGAGTTCGCCGATTGCGTCGTGCAGGTCCTGTTCGCAGTAGTGCGGCAGCAGGAAGTCGTCATGCAGACGGGTGCCCCAGCGGATCAGGTCGCGTTCGTAGGGGCGTTGCCAGAAGGCGGCGACGGCGGCGCGCACCAGCAGGGTTTGCGCGATCGCCATTCTCGGCGAGGGCGGCATTTCGAAGCCGCGCAGTTCGAGCAGCCCGAGCCGGCCGGCGGCGCCGGCGGGGTCATAGAGCTTATCGACGCAGAATTCGGTGCGGTGGGTGTTGCCGGTCATATCGACGAGGATGTTGCGGAACAGCCGATCGACCATCCAGGGCGGCGTGGGGACATCGCGACCGACCTGGGAGAAGGCGATTTCCAGTTCGGTGAGGGCGTCGCCGCGGGCTTCGTCGAGGCGGGGGTGCTGGCTGGTCGGGCCGATGAACAGACCGCTGAACAAATAAGACAGGCTGGGGTGATTGTTCCAGAAGCCGACCATGCTTTTCAGCAGATCGGGCCGGCGCAGGAACGGGCTGTCGCCGGGCGTGGCGGCGCCGAGCACGACATGGTTGCCGCCGCCGGTGCCGACATGGCGGCCGTCGGCGAGGAATTTTTCCGAGCCGAGGCCAACCTCGCGGGCGGTGGCGTAGAGCAGTTCGGTGCGCTCGACGATGCTGGCGAAATTGGCGGCAGGATGAACATTGACCTCGATCACGCCGGGGTCGGGGGTTACCGAGAACCGTTGCAGGCGGCTGTCGCTGTGCGGCGGCAGGTAGCCTTCCAGCACCAGTTTCTGGTTCTGCGCGGCGGCGGTGGCCTCGACGGCGGCGACCAGGGAAAGCCAGTCGGCGGCGTCGGTCAGGGGCGGGAAGAAGATGTGCAGAATGCCGCCGCGCTGTTCGACGGTGAGCGCGGTGCGAACAACGTCGCCGCCGGGCTCGGGCTGCGGTACCGCCCAGGACATCGATGGCCCGTCGGCGGACAGCAGCCGGGCTTGCGCGGGCAGTTTCGGCTGGTCGGCGAAGGGGTCGATTTCGGCCGGGTGTTCGATGCTGTCAGGGTCTTGCCAGGGCAGACTGTCCAGCGGCAGGCGCAGGCCGAGCGGGCTGTCGCCGGGGTGCAGGAAGATGGTGTCGTCGCGGAAAAACCAGGGCGCACTGCGCCAGCCGCCTTGCGGGTTGCGGGCGAGTGGCAGAACGCTGCCGGCTGGGGTGGCAACGCCGTTGCCGAACAGCCGGGCGAGCCGGGCGCGTTCCAGCGGATCGGCGAGTTTGCTGTCCTCGGCGACGACGTTGGCGGGCAGCCGTTTTTCCTTCCACAGATAATAATGCACGTCCTCGTGGGCGGGCTGCACGTAAGCAGGGTCCACCCCGAGGCTGCGCGCCAACCCGGCGGCGAATTTGGCGGCGTCGGCATGGGTGGCTTTGCCGCGGTCGCGGTCGGGGTCGGCGAGCAGGTCCGGCCGGGTCCAGGCCGCTTCGCCATCGGTGCGCCAGAGGGCGGTGATCGCCCAGCGCGGCAGCGGCTCGCCGGGATATTGCTTGCCCAGGCCGTGATGCAGGGCGGCGTTCCTGGCCCATTCCGGGGCCAGTTTGCGGATCAGTTTGCCGGCGTAGCCGCGCTTGGTGGGGCCGAGCGCGTCGGTGTTCCATTCGTCGGCTTCGACATCGGTCAGCGCCACGAAGGTGGGTTCGCCGCCCATGGTCAGCCGCACGTCGCCGGCGGCCAGCGCCCGATCGACCGCCGCCCCGGTGGCCAGGATCGCCTGCCATTCATCGTCGGTGTAGGGCTTGGTCACGCGCGGGGTTTCGACGATGCGCCGGACCGACATTTCGAAGCCGAATTCGACCTCGCATTGTTCCACCCCGCCGCTGATCGGCGCCGCCGATTGCGGGTCCGGCGTGGCGGCCAGCGGGATATGGCCCTCGCCGGTGAGCAGGCCGGAGGTGGCATCCAGGCCGACCCAGCCGGCGCCGGGCAGATAAACTTCGGCCCAGGCATGCAGGTCGGTGAAATCCTCGGTCGGGCCTTCCGGGCCTTCCAGCGGTTTCACGTCGCCGACCAGTTGGATCAGGTAGCCGGAGACGAAGCGGGCGGCGAGGCCGAGATTGCGCAGCACCTGCACCAGCAGCCAGGCGCTGTCCCGGCAGGAGCCGCGCCCTTCGGTGAGAGTTTTTTCTGGCGCCCACACGCCCGGTTCCATGCGTACGACATAGGCAACGCGCTGCTGCACTGCCTGATTGAGCGCCACCAGGATATCGTTGGTGCGGTCGGCCTGGCGCGGCAGTTCGGCCAGCAGCGCCTTCAGTTTCGGGCCGACTTCTTCGGTGCGCAGATAGGGTTCGAGTTCGTGTTCCAGATCGGGGTCGTAGGCGAAGGGGAAACTTTCGGCATCCGGCTCCAGAAAAAAATCGAACGGATTGACCGTTGCCATGTCGGCGATCAGGTCCACCGCGACATCGAAATGGGTGACTTTCTCCGGAAACACGACACGGGCGAGAAAGTTGCCCTGCGGGTCCTGCTGCCAGTTGAGGAAATGCGGCTTGGGTTCCACCGTCAGCGCGTAGGCCACTACCGCGCGAGCGTGCGGCGCCGGGCGCAACCGGATCACCTGCGGCCCGACGGTGATCGCCCGTTCGTAGCGGTAGGTGGTACGATGGGTTAGCGCGACTTGGATGGACATCGGCCGCTCCGGCGGGGGTAAATTGGTGCGGTGTGGCCCGCCTGGCCGGGTTAGCATACAAGATGCGTGCCGCGCGATGATCACGCTCGATTTAGCGATGGAGGTCCGGGCCGGAATCGAACCGGCATTCGAGGATTTGCAGTCCTCTGCATCACCACTCTGCCACCGGACCAACCATGGGCGCAGGGGCGGCGTTTTGGGCCGCTTGCGCCAGCCGGTCAAGTGCGCATCGCGCAACCCCTTTGGTTGGGCTTTGCGTGCGCGCCCCGGCCTCTCTATAAATAATTGCAGCCATGCGGGGCGTGGCCCGCTTTAGCCGGTTGGATGATGAAATGGATAAGGTCACGATGGATTTCACCGCATCCCGCAACTGGATGGTGGATGGGCAGGTTCGGCCCAATAAGGTCAGCGACGCGCGGATCATCGCCGCGATGCGGCAGATCGCGCGGGAACGGTTTCTGCCGCCCGCCCAGGCCGCGCTGGCCTATGCCGATATTGCCGTGGCGATTGGCGGCGGCCGCTTCATGCCGCAGCCGATGATGACCGCGCGGCTGGTGCAGTTGGCCGCCCCGCTGGCGGGGGAACGCGCGCTGGTGGTTGGCGCCGGTGCTGGCTACACCGCCGCGGTGCTGGCGGCCTGCGATGTTGCGGTAACCGCGTTGGACGACGACGCGGCACGCGCCGCAGCGGTGCCGGTGTCTGAACGCGGCGCGGTGAAATCGGTCACCGGCCCGCTGGCGGCGGGCTGGGCAGCTGGCGGCCCGTTCGACATCATCCTGATCGACGGCGCGGTGGAAGAGGTTCCGCCCGCTTTGGTGGCGCAGCTGACGGCCAAGGGCCGGCTGATCGCGGTGCATCAGGAAGGTGGCTTCGGGCGCGCGGTGCGGGGCGTGGTGTCCAACGGCACGTTGCTGCTGGTGCCGGCGTTCGACTGCAATGCCCCGGTGCTGCCGGCCTTCCGCCGCGCGCCGGCGTTTGCATTCTAGCTTTTGGGGTTATGTTTTCGGCGGTGGCAGAGTGCGTGACGCTGTGGCACCATGGAACGTAGTGCAGTTGGGGAGGTTCGGTGTGAACGCCCGACAGGATCGAAAGAGGACGACTTCATGACGGCGATGAGCTTGCGCGCGACCCTGCTGATTTCTGTCCCGGCACTCGGGCTGATGGTCGCGGTTCCGGCCGGCGCCCGCACCTTGCAGGAGGCACTGGCGATCACCTATGCCACCAATCCGGCGTTGCAGGCCCAGCGTGCGGCCTTGCGGGCGACCGATGAAAACGTCCCAGCGGCACTGGCCGGCTGGCGCCCGACGGTATCAATCAGCGCCCAGGCCGGCTATGCCGACGGTGTGACGATCGCCCGTAACAACGGGGTCGATGCCGTGGGCAGGGCCAACCGCGGCACCAACACCGAAACCTTGACCGTTACGCAGCCGCTTTATCGCGGCGGAGCGACCCGTTCCAGCACAAACAAGGCCGAAAACCAGGTGATGTCGCAGCGCGCCACCCTGCTGCAGGCCGAGCAGACCGCCTTCCAGAACGCGGTCAACGCCTATGTTCAGTTCATTCAGGCGCAGCGCACGCTGGAATTGCAGACCAACAACGAACAGGTGCTCGGCCGCCAGTTGCAGGCAACCCAAGATCGCTTCCGGGTTGGCGAAATCACCCGCACCGATGTCGCCCAGGCGGAAGCGGCACTTGCTGGCGCCAAGGCGCAGCGCCAGACCGCGCAGGGCAATCTGGAAACCGCGCGATCGGCCTATCGCCAAGTGGTCGGCGAATTGCCCGAAAAACTGGTCGAACCGCAGCCGCTTAAGTTGCCGCAAGCCACCATGGACCTGGCCCGCGACATGGCGGAAAAGAATAATCCGACCGTGGTTGCCGCGTTATTTTCCGACGCTGCCGCCAAGGACAACGTGGATTTGCAATATTCCCGCCTGATGCCGACGCTGAGCTTTCAGGGTTCCTATGGTCGCACGGTCGATGCGACGGCCAAGAACCTTTCCACCCGTGTCAGCCAGGCCCTGCTGGTTGCGACCGTGCCGATCTTCCAGGGTGGCGTCGAATACGCCGCCATTCGCCAGGCGGTGCAGCAGCAGCAGCAGGCCCGCAAGCAGTTGGAAGATGCCCGCCGCACTGCGGTGCAGCAGTTGACCACCGCCTGGACCAGCTATCTGGCTACCAAGGAGACCATCACCAGCACGCGCCAGGCGATCCGGTCCAACGAGATCGCGCTGGAAGGCGTGCAGCGGGAAGCCATCGTCGGGAGCCGCACCACCTTGGACGTGCTGAATGCCGAGCAGACCTTGCTGATTTCACGCACCACGCTGGTGACCAACCTCGCCGCCCTGGTTACCGCATCCTATCAGGTGGCCGGCGCCGCTGGGCGGCTGACCGCGCGCGACCTGGACCTGAAAGTGCCGTTGTACGACGAAACCGCCTACTACAAGGCGGTCAAGGATCGCTGGATCGGTGCCGGCGATTACGCCACCGACCAGCCCGGCCGGTAGACCAAGCGAATGAGCGGCACCCCTCCGGCGGCCGGGGTAGCGGCCAATGATCCGTCGATGGAGGATATCCTCGCCTCCATCCGGCGGATCCTGAGCGAGGATGAAGCGCCGGCAGCGGGGCATGCCGCGCCGGCCAACGCGATGCACAACGCCGTGCTGCAACTGGATGAAAGCATGATGGTGGCCCCGCCCGCAGCCGAGCAAGCCGAACCCGCCGCGCCGGAACCCGTGCCGGTGGCACCGGTCGTTGCCGCCGGCCCGTTGCTGGCGCCGGAAGCCGCGCAGGCGGCTACCGATTCGGTCGGCACCTTGTTGCGCCGGCTGGTTGCCGATCGCGAGCAGGTTGTGGTGCATCGCGGCGGCCCGACGATCGAGGACATGGTGCGCGAAGAACTGCGGCCGCTGCTGAAGGCGTGGCTGGATGCCAACCTGCCTGAGCTGGTCGAGCGGCATGTAAGGGTCGAAATCGAACGCGTCGTCGGTCGCGCCATTCCCTGACCGCTCCGCCGTTCCCGCAGAATTTGCCCCAGAGTTCCCAAATGTTGAACAAATCGCACACCCCGGCTGAAACCGAAGCGCGGCTGTACGCCGAGTGGGAAGCCGGTGGCGGCTTTGCCGCGAGGCCGGACAGCAATGCCGCGCCCTACACCATCATGATCCCGCCGCCGAACGTTACCGGCAGCCTGCATATGGGCCACGCGCTGACCTTCACGGTGCAGGACACGCTGATCCGCTGGCGCCGCATGCAGGGCCGCGACGCGCTGTGGCAACCCGGCACCGACCATGCCGGCATTGCCACCCAGATGGTGGTGGAACGTTTGCTGGCCGCTGAAGGCACCACAAGGCAGGCGCTCGGGCGGGAAAAATTTCTTGAGCGCGTGTGGCAGTGGAAGCACGCATCCGGCGATATTATCACCCGCCAGTTGCGCCGGCTCGGCGCTTCGCTGGACTGGCCGCGCGAACGTTTCACCATGGATGACGGCCTGTCCGAAGCGGTGCGCGAAGTTTTTGTTACATTGTTCAAGCAAGGCCTGATCTACCGCGACCGCCGGCTGGTGAACTGGGATCCGCAGTTCCAATCGGCGATTTCCGACCTGGAAGTTGAAACGCAGGAAATGCGCGGCAGCCTGTGGTACATCACCTACCCGATCGCGGACATGCCGGACCGGTTCATCACGGTCGCCACCACGCGGCCGGAAACCATGCTCGGCGATACCGCGGTGGCGGTGAACCCGGACGATGAACGTTTTTCCGACCTGGTCGGCAAGTTCGCCATCCTGCCGTTGGTCGGGCGGCGGATTCCGATTTTGGCGGACAGTTATTCGGACCCGACCAAGGGCAC
>JAYTQP010000520.1:0-1756 GCA_043746675.1 Rhodospirillales bacterium
CGAGTATCTGGTGGGCTTCGGCGCGCCGCAGATGAACGATGATTTCTATAAGCAGATGCCGAAGCTGAAGCTGATCCAACTGCTCAGCGCCGGCTATGATCGCTGCGACATCGAGGCGGCGCGGCGCGCCGGGGTGCCGATCGCCAACAATGGCGGGGCCAATTCGGTCGCGGTGGCCGAGCACGCGATCATGCTGATGCTGGCGATCTGCCGCCGGCTGATCTGGCAGCACAACTCGGTGGCATCGGGCATCTGGCGCGGCAATGATTTCGCCGAAAAACATGTTTACGAACTGCAAGGCCGCATGCTCGGCATTATCGGACTTGGCACCATCGGCAAGAAGGTCGCCCGGCTCGGCGCCGCGTTCGGCATGCGGGTGCAGTATTACGACACCGTGCGGTTGAACGAAGACGGCGAGGACGCCATCGGCGCGCGCTTCCGGCTGATGGACGAGGTGCTGGCGAGCTCGGACATCGTCAGCCTGCACGTGCCGCTGCTGGCCAGCACGCGGCATTTGATCGGCAGGCGTGAACTCGGACTGATGCAAACCAGCGCCTATCTGATCAATACCTGCCGTGGCCCGGTGGTGGACGAAGTGGCGCTGACCCAGGCGCTGACCGATGGGGTGATCGCCGGCGCCGGGCTGGATGTGTTCGACCAGGAACCGCCGCCGCCGGATAATCCGCTGTTCGCGCTGGAAAACGTCATCCTGACTCCGCATCTGGCCGGCCCGACCTACGAAAACCGCGCCAAGCGGTTCCGCAATGCGTTCGACAATGTGCAGCGGGTTGCCCGCGGGCAGGCGCCGTATTGGGTGATCCCGGAACTGCGCGCATGACGGCATGGTGGGAAATCGTCCGCGATGTGCTGAAGCGCAACCAGGTGAAGCTGGTGACCTATGTGCCTGATAACGTGCTCAACCCGTTGATTGCCGCGATCCATGCCGATGATTATTTCCACGCCTTCGTCACCACCCGCGAAGAAGAGGCGCTCGGCATCGTCGCCGGCGCCTGGATGGGCGGCCTGCGCGGGATCGTGCTGATGCAAACCTCGGGCTTTGCGACGTTGCCGAACGCGATTGCCTCGCTGGCGCTGCCCTACCAGATCCCGGTGCTGATGATGGTCTCCGAACGCGGCACCTTGGGCGAATTCAATGTTGGCCAGGCCAGCGTTGCCCGCACCATGCGCCCGGTGCTGGAAGCGGTGGGGATCGAGCACCATACGATGACCCGGCTCGATGAAGCCGAATTCATCGTCGAGCGCACGATCCGCCAGGCTGTGATCACGCAGCAGCCGGCCTGCCTGATCTTGTCGCCGTTGCTGACCGGGGGGAAGGCGCCATGAGTTTCGCCAGCAACGCGGCGACGACGCGCGCCGAGGCCAAAATGATGGGGCGGTTCGACATCACCAAGCGTTTGGTGGCGAAGCTGCACCAGGACGAAGCGGTGATCGGCGGCATCGGGCACACCAACTGGGACCTTTGGGCGGCCGGCCGCCGTCCGCAGAATTTCTATATGCTGGGCAGCATGGGGTTGGCGGTGCCGATCGCAATGGGGGTGGCGCTCGCCCAGCCGGAGCGAAAAGTGTTCGCGCTGGAAGGCGATGGCTCGATCCTGATGCAGCTTGGCTGCCTCGCCACGGTTGCCAATCAGAAGGTCAAGAACCTTGCCATCGTCATCATGGACAACGGCATCTACCAGATTACCGGCGGCCAGATGACGGCGACCGGGGCCGGCGCCGATGTGGTGGCGATTGC
>JAYTQP010000521.1:0-3863 GCA_043746675.1 Rhodospirillales bacterium
AGCAAGCGCTTCTTTTTGGAAAAAGAAGCAAAAACTTTTTATGACCCAAGAACCGTTTTGAACGTGCGTTCGGTGTTCTTCAACAAGCTTCGGGCTAGGTCGGGGATGTCGATGAAGCGCTCGGCAATTGCGTCGGCCTTGGCGCCCATACTGCGGGCGCCATAGCCCCAACTGGCGAAAATGCAGGGCATGCCGGCGCCGTGGGCGGCCAGCACGTCGTTATGGTGATCGCCAACCATGACCGCGTGGCGCGGATCGCCGCCCGCAATGGCGAGCGTAGCGAGCACGTGCGACGGGTCCGGCTTGCGCTTGAGGAAACTGTCGCCGCCACCGACCGCGGCAAAAAACCCGGCCAACCCAAGCGCCTGCAACAGGCCGCGCGCCGGCGCTTCCGGCTTGTTGGTGCAAACGGCAAAGCGCCAGCCGCTGTCTTCCATCGCCCGCAGAGTTTCCGTCACGCCGGGATAGGCGAAGCTGGCGATCGCCGCGTGGGCGCCATAGTCGGCCAGGAAGTCCGCCAATGCGGCCGCATCCGGTTGCAGCGCACGGGCGGTGAAGGCACGCGCGATCAGCGCCGCCGCGCCATCGCCGACCATCGCGGCAACCTCGGGCTGGCTGAACGGCATGATCGCGCGTGCCTGCATCAGCCGGTTCAACGCAGCCGCCAGGTCCGGCACGGAATCGACCAAGGTGCCATCCAGATCGAGCACGAGTGTCGGGGTCATCGTCGCTCCGTGTAGCAGAATGAAACCAAAATTGTGCTGCAACCTACCCACCGTCCTTTGACACGGTACCTGGCGGACGGCTACTCGAACCAACGCTCCTGGGACAATGTCATGGCCTCCACTGCCGTCATCCTCGCCGCTGGTTTTGGCACCCGCATGAAGTCGGCGCTGCCCAAGGCGCTGCACCCGATCGCCGGGCGGCCGATGCTGCGCCACCTGCTGGCAAGCTGCGAGGCGGTGTTCGACCGGATTGTCGTCGTCGTCGGGCCGGACATGCAGGCCGTCGCCAACATCGCCGCGCCGCATACGGTGGTGGTGCAGCAGGACCGGCTCGGCACCGCGCACGCCGCCCTGCAGGCTGCCGGCCAGTTCGCCGACGGCGACGTGGCCGTGCTCTATGCCGACAACCCGCTGATTACGCCGAATACATTGCGCGCATTGCTGCATCACCGCGCCGGCCCGGATATTGGCCTGGCGCTCCTGGCAATGCGCCCGGCGGATCCGGCCCGCTATGGCCGCGTGCTTGCCATCGGCGGGCTGGTCGAGCGCATCGTCGAATGGAAAGACGCCGATGCGGCCGAACGCGCGATCGGCCTGTGCAATGCCGGCGTGCTGTGCGGCGCGGCGGATGACATGCGGCGCTGGCTCGCCGCCGTCGGCAACGGCAACGCCAATGGCGAATATTATCTGACCGACCTGGTCACCCTGGCCCGGGCGGACGGCCGCCACGTCGCCGCCGTCGAAGCACCGGAAGCCGAACTGCGCGGGGTCAATTCGCGCGCCGAACTGGCCGAAGCGGAAGCAACCGTGCAAGCCTGGCTGCGCCGCGCGGCGATGGATGCGGGCGTCACCATGACGGCGCCGGAAACTGTCTTCCTGTCCGCCGACACCCGGTTCGAACCCGATGTCAGCATCGCCCCCAACGTGGTGTTCGGCCCCGGCGTGATCGTGCGCAGCGGTGCGGTGATAAAATCTTTCTGCCACCTGGAAGGCTGCGACATCGGCGCCGGCGCCATCATCGGCCCGTTCGCCCGCCTGCGCCCCGGCACGTTGGTTGGGGCGGACGCGCATATCGGCAATTTCGTCGAGCTGAAGGCGACCCGGTTCGGCGCCGGCGCCAAGGCCAGCCATCTATCCTATCTCGGTGACAGCGAAATCGGCGCCGGCAGCAACATCGGCGCCGGCACCATCACCTGCAACTATGATGGGTTCGACAAGCACCGCACGGTGATCGGCGAAAACGTGTTCATCGGTTCGGATTCCGTGCTGGTGGCACCTTTGCGGATCGGTGACGGCGCGTTCGTTACCGCCGGCAGTGTGATAACAGCCAACGTGGCGCCGGACGCGATGGCGTTCGGGCGGGCCGCGCAGGTTGATAAACCTGGCCGCGCCGCCGCATTCCGCGCCCGCAAGCGCGCGCAAAAGGGATAATTTCATGTGTGGCATTGTCGGCGTGGTCGGCGGCCGTCCGGCGGCGGGCTTGATCCTGGATGCGCTCAGGCGGCTGGAATATCGCGGCTATGACAGCGCCGGCATCGCCACGCTGGTTAACGGCCACATCGATCGCCGGCGGGCGCCGGGCAAGCTGGGCAATCTGGCCGCCGTGCTGGAAGGCGCGCCGCTGGCCGGCACCACCGGCATCGGCCACACCCGCTGGGCCACCCATGGCGCGCCGACCGAGGGCAACGCCCATCCGCACGGCACCGCACGCGTATCGATCGTCCATAACGGCATCATCGAAAACCACGCCGAACTGCGCGCCGAACTGGAAGCCGCCGGGCAAAAATTCACCTCGGAAACCGATACCGAAACGGTCGCCCAACTGGTGGATTTATACCTGCGCGAGGGCATGGCCCCGGTCGCCGCCGCCGGGCGCGCGCTGCAACGCCTGGAAGGCGCCTACGCGCTGGCGATGGTGTTCGCCGGCCATCCTGAACTGATGATCGGCGCCCAGCTCGGCGCGCCGCTCGCGGTCGGCTTCGGCGACAACGAAATGTTCCTCGGCAGCGACGCGCTGGCGCTCGCCCCGCTGACCCAGCGGATCGCCTTTCTCAACGATGGCGACTGGGCGGTGGTCACGCGCGACAGCGCCCGCTTCTTCACCATGGACGGCGCCGAGGTGGCGCGCGAAATCCGCCGCACCATGGTGTCCGGCGCTGCCGTCGGTAAAGGCAACTACCGCCATTTCATGGAAAAGGAGCTGCACGAGCATCCCGCCGTGATCGGCGACACGTTGCACCAGATGATCAACCCGGCGACCCGTGCGGTCGCGCTGCCCGACCTGCCATTCGATCCAAAAACCCTGGACCGGGTCAGTTTCTCTGCCTGTGGCGGCGCCTATTTCGCCGCGCTCGCCGGCCGCCACTGGATGGAAGAAGTGGCGCGCCTGTCCGCCGATGTCGATGTTGCCAGCGAATTCCGCTACCGCGAACCGCCGACGGTCCCGAACAGCCTCGGCATTCTGGTCAGCCAGTCCGGCGAAACCGCCGACACGATGGCCGCGCTGCGCTACATGCAGGCGCAGAAAATGCCGGTGCTGTCTGTCGTCAACGTGCCGGAAAGCACCATGGCGCGGTCGTCGGACGCGGTCATGCTCACCATCGCCGGGCCGGAAATCGCGGTCGCCAGCACCAAGGCGTTTACCGCGCAACTGACCGTGCTGGCCTGCCTCGCGATCGCCTTCGGCCGCCAGCGCGGCGCCATCTCGGCCGTGCGGGAAGCGGAAATGACCGACGCGCTGCTGCAAATTCCCGCTGCCGCCGCCGCCGTACTGGACCAGGTCAGCGACATCGCCCGGGTCGCCCGCCGGATCGCCGAAGCGCGCGACGTGCTCTATCTCGGCCGCGGCGCCAACTACGCCATCGCCCTGGAAGGCGCGCTGAAGCTGAAGGAAATCTGCTACATACACGCCGAAGGTTATGCCGCTGGCGAAATGAAACATGGCCCGATCGCGCTGATCGACAAATCCGTGCCGGTGATCGCGATCGCCCCGAGCGGGCCGCTGTTTGAAAAAACCGCCTCCAACCTGCAGGAAGCGGCAGCGCGCGGTGGTCAGATCATCGCCCTGACCGACGCCGCCGGCGCCGACAAGCTGCGCGGTTTCGCGGCCGACGTGGTGGTGCTGCCAACCGTCGATCC
>JAYTQP010000522.1:0-3534 GCA_043746675.1 Rhodospirillales bacterium
ATCCTCGATCGGGCCAAGCAAGGCGACGGCTTCATCGCCTTCGACCACCTCGATCCCTTTCAGCTTGCGTTCCACCGCCCGGGTGCGCCGGCGCGCCGCGATGATAGTGTTGCCCATGGTCCCCGCCTGCTTTTCCAGCTTGGCCAGGAACCCATCCATCTTCGCCATTTCGCCGCGTGTGGCACCCAGCAACTGCCTGACCTCATCGGCCTTCTGTTCAAGCGCGAGGGTTACATGGCCGAGCTGTATCGTTCGCACCAGGGCCGGGAACAAACTCGGCCCCAGCACCAGCACGCGATTGCTGCGGCCGAGATCGTCGATCAGGCCGGGAATGCGCGCAACTTCGGCGTACAGCCCATCGGTCGGCAGATACATCACCGCGAATTCGACCGTCGCCGGGGGGTGGATATATTTCGTTTGCAGCTTCTTCGCCTCGTCACGAATGCGACGCTCCAGGGCGCGGCGAGCAATTTTTTCCGCCTCCGCATCCCCGACCTCGGCGGCGGTCAGCATGCGCTCATAATCCTCGACCGGGAATTTCGCGTCGATCGGCAGCCGTGGGCGGTTCTCGCCGCGCTGCGGCATGATGATGGCGAACTCCACCGCATCGTCGCTGTCCGGGCGCGGCTTCCAGTTGGTGTCGTAGCTTCCCGCCGGCAGAATATCGTCCAGCATCGCCCGCACCTGGGTTTCGCCCCAGCCGCCACGGGTTTTGACATTGCCGAACAGCCGCTTGATGTCGCCGATCTGGGCGCCGACGACCTGCATTTCGCCCATCGCCTTCTGCACTGCGGCGAATTGTTCGGTTACCCGGGCAAAGCTGGTCGTCATCTGCTTTTCGACCGCTTCGTGCAGTTGCTCGTTTACGGTTTTCTGGATTTCAGCAAGCTTGGCCTCGTTGCCCTCGCGCAACTCGCGCAGCCGCAGATCGGTCGCGATGCGCATGTCGGCGATCGCAGTGGTAAGTTCGAGGCGCAATTGACCGGCCCCGGTGGTCTGCTGGGCAATCACCGCCTGCAACTGTTCGAAGATGGTTTTCTGGATATCGGCCAGCCGGCTGTCGTTGCTTTCGCGCAATTCGCGCAGTCGCGCCTCCACCCCGGCACGCATATCAGCGATCGCGGTGGATACTTCCTGCCGCAACTGCCCGCCGGAGGCACCTTGCGCGGCGATCAGCGCGCGTTCGGTTTCCGCCAATGCCGCCCGCAGAGTTTCGTTGCCACCGGCCTGGGCGGCAAGGATTTGTTCGGCGCGCAGCCGCAACCCTTCCAGCCGCGCCCCCTGGCGCAGCGCGACAATCGCGGCAACGGTCGCGCAGACGGCGGCAATGGCGGCGAGCAGCAAGGTGATTTCAGGCATGACGGGGCACCGGATGCCGGGTTTCGACCCATCGCCAAACCAGCAGCGCGCCAATGGTAAAGCAGACCATCGCCATAGTCACCGCCATCGCGCCCCAGGCCGGGAACAAGGCCGCCACCACCATGCCGGCGGCGCCGGAACAAAAGGTCTGGCTGAACCCCAGCACCGATGCCGCCGAGCCGGCATGGAGTGGCACCGGTTCAAGGGCTGCATGGGTGGCGTTGGCGTTGATCAGGCCGCGGCTGAACCCGCACAGCATGATGAATGGCACATAGGTGATCGGGCTGGCGATCCCGGCGAACAGGAAGCCAGCGGCGCCGATGGCTGCCAGCGGCGCCAGGAACAGGCCGAAGGCGATCGGTTTCCACGCCGCCACCGCCCGGCGCGCAAGGAAGTTATTGACCGTCGAGCCACATAATATCCCCCCCGAGGTGAGCGCGAAGGTAAGGCCGAAGGCCTGTGCCGAGAGCCCCATTTGCCCCATCAGCACCAGCGAGGAAGTGCCGATATAGGAAAACAGCGCGCCCGAGCCCATCGCGTTGATCGCCGCGAACCCCAAAGTGCGTTTGCTGCGGAATACCGCGCCGTAGCGGCCGATGAGGTCGATGCGAGCATCGGGATCGGCCGGGTGGGTTTCATCCAAGCCGAAGAATACCGCCGCGATCAGCGCCACCCCGGACAGGCCGAGGGCGAGGTAGATGAGACGCCATTGGCCGAAGCGCAGCAGCAGCGCGCCGATGCTGGGGGCGATGATCGGCGCGATCACGATCACCATGCTTACCGCCGCCAGCTTGACCCGCCCGGCCTGGCCGGAAAATCGGTCGCGCACCACGGCGATCGCGATGGTGCTGCCGCCCGACGCGCCGATACCTTCGAGCAGGCGAAAGAACAGCAGCCACCCTGGCGCGGTCGCCAGCGCACAGGCGAGGCCCAGGATCGCATAGGCGGTCATGCCCGCCAGCATCACCGGCCGCCGCCCATAACGATCAGACAGCGGCCCCATGATCAGTTGCCCGAAGGCGAAGCCGAACAGGAACAGCGACAGCGTGCCGGATGCTTCGGCCGCACTGGCGCCGAGATCGGATTGCAGCATGCCCAAGGCCGGCAGGCCCATGTCGATCGACAGCGGCGGCAGAGCAGCGAGCGCGCCGATCAGCACGGTGAAGGCAAAACTTTCGGGGCGGATGCGCATGCGATCTATGGCGTGTTGCTGAAATGTAGAAAAATACCGCGCATCAATCCGCCGTCCCAAGAAATTCCCGCGTTTCCGCCACCGCCTGCGCCAACCCGACCCGGCGCACCACCACACCGGCCGGAAACGCCGACAGCAGCCGGCTCGGCGCCTGCCGGTCGAGCAGCGCGAACACGCCCCGATCGGCGTTGCTGCGGATCAGCCGGCCGAACGCCTGGCGCAGCCGGAAGCGGGCAATCCGGTCATCGTAGCCGGCAGTGTCGCCGTGGCTCAGATGCACCCGGCGCTCGCGATGCAAAATATCCGGCCGTGGCCAGGGTACCCGCTCGAACGCCACCAGCCGCAGCGCTCGGCCGGGCACATCGACGCCATCGCGCATCGCGTCGGTGCCCAGCAGGCAGCTCGCTTCTTCCGTCCGGAACACATCGACCAAGGTGTTATTGTCCATCGCATCCACGTGCTGGGCGAACAACGGAATGCCGGCCGCCTCCAACGCCGGGGCGATACGCTGGTGGACGTGACGTAATCGTGAAATAGCCGTGAATAAACCGAGCGCGCTGCCGCCTGATGCAATAAATAAGGCCCGATACGCCGCCGCCAGCGCACTTATTTCACGCCCGTTCACATCCGTGATCACGAATGCCCGGGTTTGCGCGGCATAGTCGAACGGGCTGGCGACGGCGACGCGGATCGCCGGGGTGGCCAAATGCGGCGCGCCGACTCGCGCCTCGGCGTCTTCCCAGGCCGCTTCAGCCTCGGCGATCCCGGCGTCGCGCAAGGTCGCCGAGGTAATCAGCATGCCATGCGCGGGCTGCGCCAGGCTCATCGCGAACGGCAGCGTCGGGTCCAGCCAGTGCCGATGCAGCCCGACATCGCGGTCCCCACTGCGCCCGCCCCAGCCCGCCGAGGGCGGCCGGCGGTCCAGCCGCAGGAACATCACATGCTGCGGCGTGGTGCCTGGCTCAGCGGGCGGCCGTCCGACA
>JAYTQP010000523.1:0-2256 GCA_043746675.1 Rhodospirillales bacterium
GTCGATATCGAGCTGCCCGATTACAACGGCTTCGAACTGATGCAGCAGTTGCAAGGCGAAGGCATCGATGCGGCGGTGATCGTGGTCACCGCCAATGCCTCGATCAACGCCGCAGTGCAGGCGATGCGTGCTGGGGCGGTGGATTTCATCGTCAAGCCGTATTCCAAGGCGCGGCTTGCGACCATCCTTTCCAGCGTGCTGGAGAAACGCGCCCAGGTGGCGGTGCGCGTCGCTTTGCCAGTGCGCGCCGATCGTGGCCAGTTTTTCGGCTTCATCGGCGCCAGCCCGCTGATGCAATCGGCCTACCGCACCATCGAAAGCGTCGCCGCCAGCAAGGCCAGCGTTTTCATCACCGGCGAATCGGGCACCGGCAAGGAACTGGCAGCGGATGCGGTGCATCGCGCCAGCCCGCGCGCGAGCCGCAATTTCGTTGCGCTGAATTGTGGCGCGATCCCGCGCGACCTGCTCGAATCGGAAGTGTTCGGCCATGTTCGCGGCGCCTTCACCGGCGCCTCGGCGGACCGCGAGGGCGCGGCCAAGCTGGCCGATGGTGGCACCTTGTTCCTCGACGAAATCGGCGAGATGCCGCTCGACATGCAGGTCAAGCTGCTGCGCTTCGTGCAAACCGGCACCTTCAGCCCGGTCGGTTCGTCGAAGGTCGAGCGCGTCGATGTTCGTTTTGTGTGCGCCACCAATCGTGACCCGATGCTGGAAGTGCGTGCCGGCCGGTTCCGCGAAGACCTTTACTACCGGCTTTACGTGGTCCCGATCGAACTGCCGCCCTTGCGTGCCCGTGCTGACGACGTGCTGGCGATCGCGCGGCATTTTCTAGGCCAGTTCAGCGGCGAGGAATTGCGCACCTTCAAGGGATTTGCGCCGGAAGCCGAGGGCGCCCTGCTGGCGTATGACTGGCCCGGCAATGTCCGCCAGTTGCAGAACGTGGTGCGCAACGTGGTGGTGCTGCATGACGGCGAGCAGGTGACCCCGGCAATGCTGCCGGCACCGGTCTATCGGCCGGGCATGGACATTGCGGTGCCGATCCCATCGCCACCGCAACCTGGCGTTGCTGCGGAGCCGGTGGCCGCCGCGATCGAGGTCGCACCATCGGATGAATGGCAGGGCGAGGTGGTGACCCTTGCGGTGATGGAACGTTGGCTGATCGCTGCGGCGCTGAAGCGCACCGGCAACGATGTGCCGCGCGCTGCGGCGTTGCTGGAGATCAACCCTTCCACCATCTACCGCAAATTGCAGATCTGGCGCGCCGCCGGCATCGCGATCTGATCGATCCCCCGTGTTGGCGATACGTGCTATGATATGCTTGCAGTTCGCGCGCCAATGTTTGCGCGGTGGGGAAAATGATGGCAGCCGACCACCCGCCGAACCATGCCGAGCCTGATCTGCCGGTTCGAGTGGAGGCGGGTTTGGCTGGCGATTTCATTCCTCTGTCGGTTCGCATCGGCAAGCGCGCGCTCGACGTGCTGGGCGCCATGGTCGGGTTGGTGCTGACGGCGCCGGTGTTGCTGCTGGTGGCGATCGCGGTCCGGATCGACAGTCCCGGCCCGGCCATCTACCGCCAGCTTCGGGTTGGCCGGGCGCGCGCCGACCGCACCGAATTGTTCATGATCCTCAAATTCCGTTCGATGCGGGCGGACGCCGAAAAGACCACCGGCGCGGTCTGGGCGCAGCGCGGCGACCCGCGCATCACCCGGGTTGGTCGTTTCATCCGCAAAACCCGGCTGGACGAAATCCCGCAGCTCATCAACGTGCTGCGCGGCGATATGGCGCTGATCGGACCCCGCCCGGAACGGCCTGGCCTGGTGGACAAATTGGACCGCGCCTTGCCGTTCTATGCCGATCGGCTGATGGGGCTGCGGCCAGGGGTGACGGGCTTCGCCCAGGTCCGGCAGGGCTATGACATCGATCTGGAAGGGGTGCGCCGCAAGGTCGCGCTCGATGCCGCCTATGCCATGCGGCTGGCCAGTTTCAACTCCTGGGTGGTGACCGATCTCGGCATTCTGGCGCGCACGATTGCCGTGGTGCTGACCGGCGCGGGCCAGTAGATTTCGGCATGATACGGATTGTTGTTTCTATATCGAAACGAAATGTGCGTGCCTTTCTCCGGAACCCTCACCCCGGCATTAAAATTCGCCGAAATAGCGCCCCCGGCTCCGCCGCAACCTTCGCCACGCCTGCCTTGCGACAAAACCGCCCATCGGCTCGCCGAGGCACCGCTGCCCGCCCGATCACCACGGCAAC
>JAYTQP010000524.1:0-5818 GCA_043746675.1 Rhodospirillales bacterium
AGGCCGCGCAATTCGCTTGACGAGGTCGGAGGAACGCAACTAGAACACAAAAAGAGTTGCCGATTTGTTCTAACCGCAGGAGACGCCGTATGTTAACGCGCAAGCAGCATGAACTGCTGGTTTTCATCGACCATCATCTCCGCAGCACCGGGTTTTCCCCAAGCTTCGAGGAAATGAAGGCGGCCCTGAACCTGCGCTCGAAATCCGGCATCCATCGTCTGATATCGGCACTCGAGGAACGCGGCTTTCTGAGCCGTCGCCACCACCGGGCGCGCGCGCTTGAAGTGACCCGGCTGCCCGAGGGGATCGAGGCCAATCTGCTGCCCGACATCGATGACGGGCTGGACATCGCGCCGGCTTCAATGCCACCGGCGTTTTCGCCAAACGTTATTCGCGGCGATTTTACCGGCCGGCTACCCGGCGTGCGGGCGGCGGCAACCGCGGGGGCGGTGCAATTGCCGATGTACGGGCGGATCGCCGCCGGCCTGCCGATCGAGGCGTTGCGCGAAAGCGGCGCCCATATCGAAGTGCCGGTGGCAATGCTCGGCAACGGCGAACATTACGCGCTCGAGGTAGCCGGCGACTCGATGGTCGATGCCGGCATCCAGGATGGCGACACGGTAATCATCTGCCGCACCGATAATGCCGAAACCGGGCAGATCGTGGTCGCTATGGTGGATGATCTGGAAGTTACCCTCAAGCGTCTGCGCCGGCGCGGGCAGTCTGTGGCGCTGGAACCGGCGAACGTCGCGCACAAGGCGCAGATCTACCCGGCGGACCGGGTGAAGGTGCAAGGCCGCCTGGTCGGCCTGCTGCGCAAATATTAACCGCGGCACGTCGGGCGGAGGCAATCTGCCATCGCCAATAAAAACGTTACTCATCGACCGGCGCAACGCGCAGCTTTGCACCCGGCGGCAGTCGCCCGCGGGTCGGGATCGGCGCCACCCACGGCCGGTCGCCGCGATAATCGCGGTCCGACAGCACGCGTAGCCCGTCCGGATCGCGCCACACCGCCATCGCGCCGTCGCGCCAAACCGTGAAGCGGTCGATGGTCGCAACGCCGGGACCGCAATGGAGCTTGATCGGGGCGGCAGAAATCAGCAGCCGCGCCGCGCAGGCGGCTTGCGCAGTGCGGTCATCCACCAGGCGCACCCATGCGTCGGGCAATGTGCAACCAGCGGGACCGCACGCCGGCAGTGGCGTGGTGGCCGTCGACGCCCAATATTGCAACCAGGCTTCTAGCACGAAGCGCGAAGCGCCGGCGGACTTGCGCAGCTCGATCCCCTCCGGCGTGCGCAGCGCGATCAGCCCCGCATCATTGGATACCAGAATATCCGGCGGCCGCACCAGCATCGGCGATATCAGGCTCAGCAGGATCGCCGCCAGTCCAGCCAGCCGCACGCGCGTCCGCCACAGCCCGAGCCAGGCCAGGCCAACGCTATAGGCCACCAAGCCAAACGGCGGGATATGCGGCACCGCCAGCACCGCCGCCGGCCAGGCGGCAACCCCCCTTGCCACAAAGAGGATCGCCTGCACCCCCCAGCCCATCGGCGTCAGCGCCAGCACTTCCAGATGCAACGGCATTAGCGCCAGCGCAATCAGCCCTGCCGGCATCACCCAGAGCGCCGCCAGCGGCACCGCGACCATGTTGGCGACCACAAAATAGAGCTGGATATGGCCAAAATGATACGCCCCGTAGAAGGCCGACGCAGTGCCGGCCAGCGCCGAGGTCAACGCCAAAGCGACGATATGGCCAAGCACACGCCGGCCGCGTCCGCCGTCGCCGTGCAGCCGGATCAGCCAGGGCCGTAGCAGATCATAGCCGACGATCAGCGCCAGCACGGCAGAAAAGCTCATCTGGAAACTGACCCCAAGCACCTCCGCCGGGACAAACAGCACCAGCAATGCCATCGCCAACGCCAACCCGCGCAACGATACCGTCCGCCGACCGGCCAGCAGCCCGATGGTCACCAGCCCCGCCATGGCGAAACTGCGCAGGATCGGCAGATGCGCACCGGTCAGCAGCAGATAGACGAGGCCGACCGCCAAAGCGGCGACGCCGGCGATGGTTTTCAACGGCCAATACAGCGTCGCTCGCTCGGACCAGGCCAGTCCGAAGCGCACGCCGGCAAAAATCAACCCCATCACGATGCCAATATGCAGGCCGGCGATGGCGAGCAGGTGCGCCAGCCCGGAGTCGCGAAAGGCAGCACGATCGGCCGGCGGGATCGCGGCAGCACTGCCGGTCAGCAGCGTGGCCGCGATGGCGCCATCGCTGCCCGGCAATATCGCCCGGATGCGCCCGGCAATCGCCTCGCGGATATACTGCAGCCACAATGCCGGCCCACGCGGCGCAGCGCGGGCCAGGATTTCCAGCCTGCCGAGCGCGAAGCCGCTGCCGCCGAGACCATTGAAAAACGCGTCGCGCTGCAAATCCCAGGCGCCCGGATAGGCCGGTGGGCCGGGCGACCGCAGCAAGGCGCGGATCTGAACCCGATCACCGGCGCTGACCAAGGTTTCATCATCTTTGCGCAAACGCACGCGCAGCCGGCGCGGCTGCTCGGGGCCCGCATCAAGCGTCGCCTGCACCAGCGTCAGCCGGCGCCCGTTCGGCAGTTGCTCGACGCCACCGACCAAGCCCCCGAGGATGGTTGCCGTATGCGGCAGATCGAGCAGCGCCGGCGCGCGCCAGGCCGCCAGCCCGATGGCGGCCATGCCGAGTGCAACTGCCGCGACGCTCAGACACAACGCCCGCGCCAGTTGCCAGCGCCGGCTGCGCCAGGCCAGCGCGCCCGATAGCGCCAACACGCCGGGCGCAACCCACCACGGCGGCTCCGCCCGTTGCGCAGCGTAGAGAACCACGCCAGCCGCCATCAGCACTGGCAGAAACAGCACGAAACGGCCGCGCTCGGCCTCCGCCCAGTCGGCGATCGCAGCCCCGCGCCAGGTCCAGGGCCAAAGGCGCACCAGGGGGATGCGGAGCAGCGCTTGCATGCCGCCTAGGCTAGGCGCGGAGGGAGACGCGCGTCACCATCGCGGCTATTGTGGCACATCGAATTGCCGGTGGTTTGCAGCCGATTTCACGGTGGCAGCACGCACTGGCCCTGTTTGGAAGCCTCGATGACCGTTCGCACGCGCTTTGCTCCCTCCCCCACCGGCCTGCTGCATATTGGCGGCGCCCGCACCGCCTTGTTCAATTTCCTGTTCGCCCGCCACCATGGTGGCGCCTTCCTGCTGCGGGTGGAAGACACCGACCGCGCCCGCAGCACCGATGCCGCCACCCAGGCGATCCTCGATGGGCTGGACTGGCTCGGGCTGGAACGTGACGAGCAGACCGTGTTCCAGTCCGCCCGCGCGGCGCGCCACGCCGAGGTGGCGCATGCGATGCTGGCGGCCGGGCGGGCGTATCGCTGCTATCTGTCGCCGGCCGAACTGACCGCGATGCGCGAACAGGCGACCACCGAGGGCAAATCCTTCAAAGTCGTCAGCCCCTGGCGCGACCGCAATCCGGCCGAGGCGCCAGAGGGCGTCGCCCCGGTGATCCGGCTGCGGGCGCCGCGCAAGGGCGACACAGCGGTGCACGACATGGTGCAGGGCGAGGTCAAGGTTGCCAATGCCGAGCTGGACGATTTGATCATTCTGCGCGCCGATGGCTCGCCGACCTATCTGCACGCGGTGGTGGTGGATGATCACGACATGGCGATCACCCATGTGATCCGCGGCGACGATCATCTGACCAACACCTTCCGGCAAATCCAGATCTATCGCGCCAACGGCTGGCCGCTGCCGCGATTCGCCCATATTCCGCTGATCCACGGGCCGGACGGGGCCAAATTATCCAAACGGCACGGCGCCCAGTCGGTGACCGAGTTCCGCGACCAGGGCTATATCCCGGAAGGCATCTGCAATTACCTGCTGCGGCTGGGCTGGGCGCATGGCGACGACGAAATTCTGTCGCGCGCCGAGGCGATCGCTGTGTTCGACCTCGACGGCATCGGGCGCGGCCCGAGCCGGATGGATTATACCAAGCTGGCCCATGTGAACGGCGTCTGGCTCAAGCGCGCCGACGATAGCAGGCTGGCGGGCCAGGTACTGGAACGGCTCGGGGCGTCGGCCGAATTTGCCCCAAGGCTGGTGGCGCTGATGCCGCTGTTGAAAGAACGCGCCAAAACACTCGTCGAACTGGCTGATGCGGCACAGTTTCTTGTGGAAGCCACGCCGCCGGATGCCAAAGCGCGGGCCGTGCTGGATGGCGACGCCAAGGCGCTGCTGGCCGATCTGGCGCCGATGCTGGATGACTGCGACTTCAGCCTGGATGGGATCGACGCGGCGCTGCGCGGCTTTGCCGCCGCCTATGGGCGCAAGCTCGGTGATATCGCCCAGCCGTTGCGCGCGGCGCTGACCGGGCGGGTGGCCAGCCCACCGATCGATGCAACTTTGGCGGCGCTGGGGCGCGAAGAATCGCTGGCGCGGATCGCCGCCGCGGCGCAATAGCGCACCCACGGCGCGATTGTGTAACGTTGCGGCAACCGCCCTCGGGGATCGCCATCTTGCTCACCCAGAACCGCCATCTGCTGCAGATCGAGGGCATGCATCCGCCTGAGATCGCTGATCTGCTCGACCTGGCCGAAAGCTATGTGCTGCTCAACCGGTCCGGCACCACCCAGCGCGATCTGCTGCGCGGACGCACGCTGATCAATCTGTTCTTCGAGGACTCGACACGGACCCGCACCAGCTTCGAACTGGCCGGCAAGCGGCTCGGCGCCGACGTGATCAACATGGCGGTGGCACAAAGCTCGGTGAACAAGGGCGAAACGCTGCTCGATACCGCCGCCACCTTGAACGCGATGCACTGCGATCTGCTGGTGGTGCGGCATGGCTCATCGGGTGCCCCGGCGCTGCTGGCGCAAAAGGTGGATGCGGCGGTGATCAATGCCGGCGACGGCACGCATGAACACCCGACCCAGGCGCTGCTCGATGCGCTGACCATCCGGCGCCGGCGCGGACGGCTGGAAGGGCTGACCGTGGCAATCTGCGGCGACGTGCTGCATAGCCGGGTGGCGCGGTCCAACATCCATCTGCTGACCGCGATGGGCAGCCGGGTGCATGTGATCGGGCCGCCGACCCTGATCCCGGCGGAGGCCGGCCGGCTTGGGGTGGAAGTTTTTCATGATATGAAGTCCGGGTTGCAAGGCGCTGATATTGTGATGATGCTGCGGTTGCAGAAAGAACGCATGAGCAGCGGGTTGGTGCCGTCCTCGCGCGAATTTTTCCGCTTTTGGGGGCTGGATGCCGCCAAGCTGGCCTATGCGAAGCCGGACGCGCTGGTGATGCATCCCGGGCCGATGAACCGCGGGGTGGAGATCGCCAGCGATGTGGCCGACGACCCGATCCGCAGCGTGATCAAGGAACAGGTGGAAATGGGCGTGGCGGTGCGGATGGCGGTACTGGACGTGCTGGCGCGGCGGGCGAAACGCAATGACTGATCTGCTAATTACCAATGTCCGCCTGCTCGATCCGGCGAGCGGGCTGGATGCGCCGGGCGCGCTGCTCGTGAAAAATGGCCGGATCGCCGATCTGGGCGCCAATCTCGGGCGGCCTGACATACCGACGCTGGATGGCGGCGGGGCAATTCTGTGTCCCGGGCTGGTCGATATGCGTGCCGAGCTTGGCGAACCCGGCAGCGAATATCGTGAAACCATCGCCTCGGCCGCGGAAGCAGCAGCGGCGGGCGGGATTACCACCCTGGCGGCGCTGCCCGACACCAGCCCGGCGATCGACGATCCGGCCTTGGTGCGGCTGCTGCATGCGCGCGGCG
>JAYTQP010000525.1:0-1511 GCA_043746675.1 Rhodospirillales bacterium
ATGGTGCTCATGTCGGCAACGCTAGGCAGACCTGAACGTTACGTCAAGAATAGATTGAAATCAGCCGTTTGAAGCCCGCGCGTGCCGCCACGTTGGAACCAGACCCTACAACCGGACCAGCGCCGAACCCCAGGTCAGGCCACCGCCGAGCGCTTCCATCAGCACCAACTGGCCGCGCTTGACCCGGCCATCCCGGTAGGCGGCATGCAGCGCCAGCGGGATCGAGGCGGCGGAGGTATTGGCGTGCTGATCGACGGTTACCACCACTTTCTCATGCGTCAGGCCAAGTTTGCGGCCGACCGCATCGATGATCCGCATATTGGCCTGGTGCGGCACCAGCCAGTCGATATCGTTCACCGTCAGGCCTGCGGCTTCCAGAGTCTGCTCCACGGTTTCGGTCAACTTGCCGACCGCGTGGCGAAACACTTCGCGGCCGTTCATCACCAGATGGCCGGGCTTGTCCGGCTGGCCGACGGCGCCATCGACATACAGGATATCGCCGAGCGAACCCTGTGAATGCAGGCGGGTGGCAAGGATGCCGCGATCGGTCGGGCCGGGTTCGCCGGCCTGCAGCAGCACCGCGCCGGCGCCATCGCCGAACAGCACGCAGGTTCCGCGATCGTCCCAGTTCATGATGCGGGAATAAACTTCCGAGCCGATCACCAGCACGTTGCGCACCTGGCCGGCGCGGATCATGGCATCTGCGGTGGACAGGCCAAAAATGAACCCGCTGCACGCCGCCGACAGATCGAAGCCGTGCCCGCTGGCGCCAAGCGCTGCCTGCACCCGCACGGCGGTGGCCGGAAACGCCTGGTCCGGCGTGGCGGTGGCCACGATGATGGCATCGACGGCGGCGGCTTCAACCCCCGCGTCGGCCAGCGCGGCGCGGGCGGCTGCGGTCGCCATGAAGGCGCAGGTTTCGTCCGCTTCGGCGAAATAGCGCTGCCGGATGCCGGTGCGTTCCTGGATCCACGCGTCGCTGGTATCAACCCGCTTGGCCATCGCTTCGTTGCTGACCACGGTGCGCGGCAGATAGGCGCCGATCCCGGTCAAATGGCTGCGGATCATGCGGAAACTCCCGTCGCCGGCTGGACAGCGCGCAAACGCTCCAGCCCTTCGCCAATACTGTCGTTGAAGCGGTGCACCACCATGTCCATGCCGACATCGACGGCGTGGGCGAAGCCGCGCGCATCGGTGCCGCCGTGCGACTTCACCACCACGCCGGCCAGCCCGAGCATCACCGCGCCGTTGTAACGCTGCGGATCGAGCCATTCGCGCAGCCGTTCCAGGCCGGGGCGGGCGAGCAGATAGGCGAGCCGTGACAGGATCGAGGCGGCGAACACCTGGCGCAGCATCCCGCTCATCAGGCGCAGCGCGCCCTCGCCGGTTTTCAGCGCCACGTTGCCGGTAAAGCCGTCGGTTACGATCACGTCGGTGGTGCCGGCGGCGATGTCGTGGCCCTCGACGAAGCCGTGGAATTGCGGCGCGAGATGGCTGGCGCGCAACAGGTC
>JAYTQP010000526.1:0-2501 GCA_043746675.1 Rhodospirillales bacterium
CTCTGCAAACGCTCCGCCGCGAGCGCCTGCGCCAGATCGGTCGCCAGGTCGCCACGGGCAACGCGAGCGCGGTAGGCGGGCAGCGGTCCGTCTCGCAGCGCGGGGTCTTGGGCAAATGCGTCCATCGCCGGCGCCAAGTAGCCGGAAATGCCGCGGCTGGAAACGTCTTTGCTCAGGCGGCAGCCATCACCCCGGTATCGGCCGGTTGGGCGCCGCCGCCCAGCGTCGCCAGTTCGTCCGCCAGCGCCACCGCTTGAGCACGGTTGGCGAGCCGGCGCTGCAGGCGTTCCTGCAACGCACGTCGCACCGCGATATCCAGGCTTTCGCCGGTGATATCGGCCAGGGCTTGCGCCAGTCGCGAAAAATCCGCGCTTTCCTTCGTTTGCCGCATGGGACCTCCGAACATTTCTGCGTGCAAAGGTTGTGTTTTGTCATAAAACACACGCTATGGTAGAAAAATCTACCGCTCTCTTCCCCGATTCGCTAGCGGTTTCTACGGTTTCCGGCCCAAAACTTATGGTTAATGTGAACTTTAACCGCGATTAGCGTTCGTCCGGCGGAAAATCGCGCAACCGCGCCGCGAAAGCAGCTGCCTCGGTGCGATCGAACTTCAAACGCTTCCGCTCGGTCGCCGCCGGCTGATGCGCCAGCCCGACCCCCGGCCGGTGCGCAGTGGCCGGGCGGATCGGCCGCGACGCAAAGCCACCGCCGCAATTCGGGCAGACATTGTGCAGGAAGTTTTCGACGCAATCCGCGCAGAAGGTGCATTCATAGCTGCAAATCCGCGCATTCAACGCATCTGGCGGCAGGTCCAGGTCGCAGGCCTCGCAGTTCGGGCGCAGTTGAAGCATCGGGCTTCTCGATCAGATTTGAGCGCGCGGGCGCTGGGCTGCTATAGCAGCGCCATTGCCAGAAAGGGTGCAAATGCCAATTTCGCGCGCGGGTACACGCCAATGACGCCAGCGGTTGCCAGCATGACCGGCTTTGCGCTGACCGAGGGCAGCCGCGACGGCGCAGGCTGGCGCTGGGAGCTGCGCAGCGTCAACGGGCGCGGGCTGGAATTGCGGTTTCGGCTGCCGAACGGCTTCGACGGGCTGGAACCCGGCCTGCGGGACGCCGCCGGCAAACGCCTTAAGCGGGGCAACGTCACCGCTAACCTGACCATCAAACGCGAAGAAGCCGCCCGCCTCGCGCCAGATCCGGCGGCGTTGGAGCAGTTACTGGCCTTGGCCCTTGCGCTCGCCGACCGGATCCCCGGCAGTGCGCCGCCGCGCGCCGAACTGCTGCTCGGCTTGCCCGGCGTGCTGCGCGCCAACCAGGCCGACCCCGATCCCGCGATTGCACCCGCCTTGCTGGCCGACGTGCAAACCGGATTTGCCGCCGCGTTGGATAGCCTGATCACCGCCCGAACCAGCGAAGGTGCCCGGCTGGCGCGCATCATGAACACCCAACTCGGCGAATTTTCTGCCCTCGTCAGCCAGGCCGCGACCCAGGCGGCCGACCAGCCGGCGGCCCAGCGCGCCCGCATGCTGGCCACCATCGTCGCCCTGCGCGCCGAACTTCCCGCCTTGCCGGAAGATCGCATCGCTCAGGAAGTTGCCGTGCTGGCAGCCAGGTCCGACGTTCGCGAGGAGTTAGACCGACTTGCTGCGCATCAGCATGCCGCCGCCGCACTCATGGCCGAGGGCGCCAATATCGGCCGCCGCTTCGATTTTCTGTTGCAGGAATTCAATCGTGAGGTGAACACGCTGTGCAGCAAATCGGCCTCCATCGCGCTGACCGCGACCGGGCTGCGGCTGAAAGCCAGCCTCGAACAGCTCCGCGAGCAGGTGCAGAACATTGAATAGCCTGGCCCGCCGCGGCCTGTGCCTGGTGGTGGCGGCTCCGTCCGGCGCCGGCAAAACCTCGCTCACCCGCGCTTTGGTGGCCGCCGATCCACGGCTGAGCCTGTCGATCAGCATGACCACGCGGACCCCGCGCGAGCGCGAAACCGATGGAACCCACTATCATTTTCGCGATCAGGCGACCTTCGATGCGCTGGTCGCCGAAAATGGCTTTCTCGAACATGCGCACGTCTTCGGTCGCAGCTATGGCAGCCCGCGCGCGCCAGTCCTGCGCGAATTATCCGCCGGCCGCGACGTTCTGTTCGACATCGACTGGCAGGGCCATCGGCAGATGCAGGCGGCACTGCCGCACGACGTCGTCAGTGTTTTCATCCTGCCGCCGAGCCGCGCCGCCCTGCAGGACCGCCTGCACAAGCGTGGCGACCCGCCGGCAGCAGTGGCGCGGCGGATGCAGGCTGCAACCTCGGAAATGTCGCACGCCGGCGAGTTCCAGCATGTCCTGGTCAACGATGATTTCGACCAGACACTGGCCGAACTCTCCGCCATCCTGCACGCCGCCCGTAACGCCGTACCCCGGCAAAGCGGTCTGGCGGATTTTCTTGCCGCACTGTCAACCGCGCCCTACCCGTCGCCAGATGGGGCGCAATGACCATTCCG
>JAYTQP010000527.1:0-3831 GCA_043746675.1 Rhodospirillales bacterium
GTTTGTGGCATCCCTCACAGTGCTGGCCAAAATCGCCAGCGGCTATTGAGGCATGGCCGATGCATCGTGGGTCGGGTCGTTTCGGGCGATGGCGTATAACAATGCCTGGGCCAATCACCGGCTGCTGACCGCGTGCCTCGCTTTGTCCGACACGGCGTTCGTGGCGCCGCGGGTTGGGTTTTTCCCGAGCATCGCGGCGACGTTGAACCATATCTACATCGTGGACTGGTTTTACGTCGATGGATTGGAAGCCGGTTGGCTTGGCAGGGCGGCGTTCGAGAACCGGATACCGTTCCCCGCCGCCACCACCCTGCTAGGAGCGCAGGCCGAGATGGATCGGCGATTGATCGCGGTCTGCGATGGCCTGACCGAGGCCGATCTGGCGGGCGAAGCCCGCTTCAACCGCGGCGTGCGGGTGCAGGTGGAACGCCGGGATCGGCTGTTGCTGCATTTGTTTCAGCATCAAATCCATCATCGCGGCCAAGCGCACGCGATGCTATCGGCAACGTCGGTCGAACCGCCGCAACTCGATGAGTTCTATTCCACCGCCGAGGCGCCGACGCGGGCGGGGGAGTTTGCGGCACTGGGCTTCACCGAAGCAATGGTCTGGCGGGGCTAGCCCGACCGTGTCCACAATCAAGCTGCCGTGCTGATCGCCTTCGGCGGCCTGCCCGGCACCGGCAAATCCACCATCGCCGCGCTGGTTGCCAATCGGCTGGCCGCCACCACCCTGCGCATCGACACCATCGAACAGGCGATCCGCGAAGCCCGCCCCGGCGCGATCGGGCCGGAAGGCTACCTGGTCGCCTACGCGCTGGCCGAAAGCAACCTCCGGCTTGGTCGCACGGTGGTTACCGATGCGGTGAATCCGCTGCCGGTCACCCGCGCCGCCTTCCGCGACGTGGCGGCGCGATCCGGGTGCGCGCTGCTGGAGGTTGAATGCGTCTGCAGTGACACGGCCGAACATCGCCGGCGGGTGGAAACGCGGATCGCCGAAGTTTCTGGACTGCGGCTGCCAAGCTGGGAGGATGTGCTGGGGCGTGACTACCGGCCCTGGCCGGAACCGCATTTTATCTTTGATACGGCGATCTTAAGCGCCACGGCGGTCGCCGACCAAATTTGCGCTTTGGTGGTTGCGCGCTAACCGTAGATCCCACCCCCGCCGCCGCCGCGCAGGCGATGCTCGGGCGGTAAAGTTTCGCCGTTGACGGCGCAGCCGACCGCTTCGGCGATGCGAATGCCGTCCACCCCGGCCGACAGGATGCCGCCGGCATAGCCGGCGCCTTCGCCGGCGGGAAACAGGCCTGGCGTGTTCGGGCTTTGGCCGTCGCCGCCACGCTCGATCCGCAGTGGCGCGGAGGTCCGGGTTTCAACCCCGGTCAAGACCGCGTCCGCCATCGCAAACCCCGGAATATCGCGGGCGAAGGCCACCAACGCCTCCCGCATCGCCACCACCGCATAGTCCGGTAGGCACGCCGCCAGATCGGTTGGGGTAACGCCGGGCCGGTACGACGGCACCACCGATCCGAGCTGGGTCGATGCCCGACCGGCGAGAAAATCCCCCACCAGCTGCGCCGGCGCCGCGTAGCTGCTGCCGCCGGCAAGGAAGGCCTGCGATTCCCAATGGCGCTGAAACGCGATCCCGGCCAGCGGCCCGCCGGGATAGTCGCGCGCCGGTGAAATCCCCACCACGATGCCGGCGTTGGCGTTGCGTTCATTGCGGGAATACTGGCTCATCCCGTTGGTTACCAGGCCGCCGGGTTCCGAGGCGGCGGCAACCACCGTGCCGCCCGGGCACATGCAGAAGCTGTAAACCGATCGTCCGTTGCTGGCGTGATGCACCAGTTTGTAGTCTGCGGCGCCCAGAATCTTGTTGCCGGCGAAGGCGCCCCAGCGGCAGGCATCGATCACGGACTGCGGATGTTCGATCCGCACCCCGATCGAAAACGGCTTGGCCTGCATCGCCACCCCGGCGTCATGCAGCCTCTCGAACATGTCGCGCGCGCTGTGGCCGACCGCGAGCACGACATGCGCGCTCGCAAGCGCCTCGCCATTTTCCAGCCGCACGCCGCGCACCCGGCGATCGTCGTCCACAATCAGTTCCGCAACCTTGCTGCCGAAACGATATTCGCCGCCCAGCGCCTCGATCCGCGCCCGCATCCGCTCCACCATCGGCACCAGCCGGAAGGTGCCGATATGCGGCTTGCTGACCCACAGAATTTCCTCCGGCGCGCCCGCCCGCACGAACTCGGTCAGCACCTTGCGGCCCTGGTGCAGCCGGTCGCTGATCTGGCTGTGCAGCTTGCCGTCGGAAAACGTGCCGGCGCCGCCTTCGCCGAACTGCACGTTCGATTCCGGGTGCAATACGCCGCGCCGCCAAAGGTCCCAGGTGTCGTGCGTGCGTGCGCGCACGACCTTGCCGCGTTCGAGGATCAGCGGGCGAAACCCCATTTCGGCGAGAATGAGGGCGGCGAACAGCCCGCACGGTCCGGCACCGATCACAATCGGCCGCACAAAGCTGCCGCGCGCCTGCGTCACCGGGCGGTAGCGTGTGTCGGGTGCGGCGCGTAATGTCGGGAACCCGGTTGGATCGGCCACCGCCACATCCACCGTATAGGTCAGCCGGATCGCATTGCGGCGGCGGGCATCGGGCGCGCGGCGCACGATCTGCAGATCGCGCAGATCGGCATCCGGCACCCCGAGCCGCGCCAATACCGCCGCGCGCAGGGCACCCGGCCCGTGATCGAGCGGCAACTTGATTTCTGTGAGGCGCAGCATGGGCGCCCTATGGCACATTAGGCGGCGCATTGCACCGCCATCCCTGCGGCACCTGACAGACCATCGGCAAAGCGGTTAGATAGCAGCTATGGCTGAACCGATTCGATCTCCCGCCCTGGCGCCTAGAACCCGGTTCCTGCTCTGGAGCCTGCTCTATGCTGCGGCGATGCTTTATGTCAGCACCGCGGTCAATCTGGGTGGGCTGGCATACCGTAAGCTCACCTTCAACGAGGCGGTCGCCCGGTTTCTGGAAACCCATTACTGGAACAACGGCTCCGACCAGCGGGCGGACTGGACCGCCAATCTGCTTCTGGCGCTGCCACTGGGGTTTCTGATCGCCGGCACGCTGTGGCCGCGAAAATCGCGTGTGCTGCGTCTGCCCGCCGCCGTTGCCGCGCTGCTGATCAGCCTGGCGTATGTGCTGGCGGTGAAATTCGTGCAGGTGTTCTTCCCGCGCACTGTCTCGATCAACTACATCATCGCCCAATCCATCGGCGCGCTGATCGGGGTGCTGCTGTTCGGCTGCTTGCACGCCCAGCTTGCGCGCGCGTACGCATCGCTGCGCCAGGGTGGGCGGCAGGGCCTGATCGTTCTGCTGGCGGCGGCAAGCGTGGCGATGTTCGCCTACACTTTGGTGCCGTTCGACTTCGTGATTTCCGCCCAGGATGTGCAGGACCGGCTGACGGCGCTGCCAACGATGCTGTTCGCGGTACCCGGCGTTGGCCGCGCCCCGATCGTGCGGCTGGCGCTACTGGTCGGCGCCATGCTGCCGGCGGCGCCGATGGGCACGCTGCTGGAAATCTGCCTGCCGCGCCGGCCGCTCGGGCTGATCGCAACCGCTGGACTGCTGCTCGCCGTCGCCTGGACGGTGCCGGTTTTGTTCATCATGGGCGCCGCGCCAAGTTTGATTACCATCCCGGCGCGCACCGCCGGCTTCGTTGCCGGGGCTTGGTTCGTGCGCTGGATCATGGTCCAAGACCTCGCCCGCCTGCGCCCGCTGCTCCGGCGCGGCGCGGTTTGGGCCTGGCCGCCCTATCTGCTGGCGTTGCTGGC
>JAYTQP010000528.1:0-4180 GCA_043746675.1 Rhodospirillales bacterium
CCGCCACATGCTTTGTTCGCCACCCCGTCCTGGCGCGAAAACATCGTGCAGCTTTATTCCTTCTCGAAATCGTATTGCATCCCCGGCCATCGTATCGGCGCCATCACCGCCGGCCCGGCCATCATGGAACAACTGCTGAAGGTCCTCGATACCTTCCAGATCTGCCCAACCCGCGCGCCGCAATCCGTCCTCGCCTGGGCCATTCCCGGTTTGCGCGCATGGCGCGCCGGCAACCGCAACCTGATGGCCGCCCGGGCGCTCGCCTGCCAGGCCATCGCCGGCGTGCCCGGCTGGCAAATCGACGCCATCGGCACCTACTTCGCCTACCTGCGTATCCCCGAAACCGCCCCCGACGCCCGCATCGTCGGCGAACGCCTCGCCGCCGAATACGGCCTGCTCAGCCTGCCCGGCCCGTTCTTCGGCCCAGGTCAGGAAAGGCACCTGCGCCTGGCTTTCGCCAACGCGGACGAAAGCGTCATCGCCGAAGTGCCGGAGAGGCTGGCATTGTTTAGGTGAAGCGCTTCTTTTTGAAAAAAGAGTACGCCGCTAACCCTGAAATTCCGCCCGGATTGTCGCCGTTTGCGCGCCGACATCCGGCACCGGGCCGAGCGCGCGGGGGCCGTCGGACAGAACGACCGGTGGGGCGGCGAGGCTGACCGGGCCGGCGCTGGTTTGGACAATGATGCGGCGCAGGGCCGGGTGGGTGGCGAGGTCGGCGACTTCGTTGACGAAGCCGAAGGCGGTGTTGGCGGCTTTCAGTTTGGCGGCGGCCTGCTCGCGGGTCAGGCGAGCGAACATGGTGGCGATATAGGGATCGACGGTGGCGCGGTTGGCGACGCGGATGTCGTTGGTCTCGAAGCCCGGCCGGCGTGGCAAATCCGGCGCGTCCATGAAGCGGGCGGAAAAATCCGCCCATTCGCGCTCGTTCTGGATGCTGATCAGCACCTGGGCGCCGTCGGCGAGGGTGAAGGCACCGTATGGGCAGATCGAGGGGTGCGCCAGGCCGACGCGGGCCGGGGCTTTGCCGAGGCCCTCATAGAAGGCGAGCGGCACGTTCATCCAGTCCGCCATCCCGTCGAACAGGCTGACCTTGATGCCCTTGCCCTGGCCGGTGATGCCGCGCGCGATCAGCGCTTCCAGCACACCGGCGTGGGCGGCCATGCCGCAGGCGATGTCGCAAGCGGAAACCCCGACCCGGCCTGGGCCGGCCGGGTGGCCGGTGATCGCGGTGAGGCCGACTTCGGCCTGCACCAGCAGATCGTAGGCCTTCATGTCGGCGTAGGCGCCGTCGTCGCCGTAGCCGGAAATATCGACGGTGATCAGCCTGGGATGGGCGGCGCGCAAGGCGGTGGCGCCGAAGCCGGCGCGGGCGGCGGCGCCGGGGGCGAGGTTCTGGATGAACACGTCGGCGCGCGCCAGCATCCGGTGCAGCAGGGCAGCGTCGGCGGGCTGCTTGATATCGACGACCAGGCTTTCCTTGCCGCGATTGAGCCAGACGAAATAGCTGGACTGGCCGTGCGCGGCTTTGTCGTAGCCGCGGGCGAAATCGCCCTCGGGACGTTCCAGCTTGATTACACGCGCGCCGGCATCGGCGAGGCGGGAGGAGCAATAGGGTGCTGCCACCGCCTGTTCCAAGGCGACCACCAGCAGCCCTTCGAGCGGGCGCAAGCTACCCATTTTAGTAGCTGCCCATATTAGTAGCTGCCCATATTAGTAGCTCCGGGGCATACCGAGCACGTGCTCGGCGACGTAGGACAGGATCAGGTTGGTGGAGATCGGCGCCACCTGATAGAGCCGCGCCTCGCGGAATTTGCGCTCGATGTCGTATTCCTCGGCGAAGCCATAGCCGCCATGGGTTTGGATGCAGGCTTCGGCGGCGGCCCAGGCGCAGTCGGCGGCCAGCATTTTCGCCATGTTGGCTTCTTCGCCGCAATGCTCGCCGGCATCGAACTTGCGCAAACCCTCGTGCACCAGCAGCTCGGCGGCGCGCATTTGCGCGTAGGCCTTGGC
This sequence comes from Rhodospirillales bacterium, assembly GCA_043746675.1. Lineage (GTDB taxonomy): Bacteria > Pseudomonadota > Alphaproteobacteria > Acetobacterales > Acetobacteraceae > CAITOL01. Next base: position 2,011 of record JAYTQP010000528.1, read on the forward strand.
GATCGGGAACTGGACGCCCTGGTTCTGCCCGATCGGGCGACCGAACACCACCCGGCTGTTGGCATAGGCGGTGGCCTTCTCGATGAACCATTTGGTGTCGCCGATCGATTCGGAGGCGATCAGCAGGCGCTCGGCGTTCATGCCGTCGAGGATATATTTGAAGCCGCGCCCCTCGACGCCGATCAGGTTTTCCGCCGGCACCACCATGTCGTCGAAGAAAACCTCGGTGCTGTTATGGTTCATCATGCTGCGGATCGGCCGGATGGTGAGGCCGTTGCCGAGCGCGGCCTTCATGTCGACGATGAAGGTGGACAGCCCCTCGGTGCGCTTGGTTGTTGCCTCCTTCGGGGTGGTGCGGGCCAGCAGCAGCATCAGGTCGGAATGCTCGGCCCGGCTGGTCCAGACCTTCTGGCCGTTGACGATGTAGCGGTCGCCGTCGCGCCGGGCGAAGGTGCGCAGCGCCGTGGTGTCGGTGCCGCTGGTTGGCTCGGTGACCCCGAAGGCCTGCAAGCGGAGTGCGCCGGTGGCGATTTTCGGCAGGTAGAATTGCTTCTGCGCCGGCGAGCCGTGCCGCAAAATCGTGCCCATGATATACATCTGCGCATGGCAGGCGGCCGCGTTGGAGCCAGCCGAATGGATGGTTTCCAGGATTGCCGAGGCCGCCGATAGCGGCAGCCCGGCGCCGCCATAATCTTCGGGGATCAGTGCTGCGAGGTAGCCGGCCTGGGTCAGCGCCTGCACGAACTCGGTCGGGTAGCCGCGCGCGGCATCCAGCTTGCGCCAGTATTCGCCGGGAAAATGGGCGCAGAGTTTTTGTACTTCCTCGCGGATTTCGGCATGGGTGTCGTACATGGTTTCCCCGGGCATTCGTGCAGAAGGTTTAGGCAGAACGATTGGCCGGTTCGGATTAGGATGCGATGTGGCCGGGTGCAAGTCGGCACCCCATTGCATATTTGGCTAGAGTTTCTTGCTCCGGCCTGATAATACCTAATTCGGTAATTCAAATGGTGCGCCCGATGGACATCACCAAAGACATCCAGCCGATGACCAGTTTCCGCAACCACTCGGCGGAAGTTCTGCAACATATCCGGACGACCAAACGGCCGGTGATTCTCACGGTCAATGGTCGTGCCGCTGCTGTTTTGCAGGATGCCGAAGCCTACCAGCGACTGCTCGATATCGCCGCCGACGCTAGCGTCGCTGAGGGCATTCGCCAAGGCCGCGAGGACGTCGAGGCCGGGCGAACCCGGCCGGCGGACGAGGTATTCGCCGAGATGCGGGCTGAGTTTGGTATACCGGGTTGAACTAACCGCCCGCGCGCGGCGCAATCTGCGAACGATCCATGCGTCCATCGGTGCGGTAGCTTCCCCGCAGGCGGCGCTGCGGTTCAAGGGGTTGCTAAGTGCCATTTCAAACCTGCGCGACAACCCGGCACGCTGTCCGGTTGTTCCGGAAGACGTCAGCGCGCGGCATCTGCTCTACGGAAGTGGCCGCAACGTCTATCGAGTCATTTTCGACATCGACGCCGACGCGGCTATCGTCAACGTGCTCCATGTCAGGCATGGTTCGCGTCAACCATTAAACGATCCCAGGGAGACGCCGCGACGTGACGGATAAATCTGAACTGCCCTGGCAGGACCGCGTTTACGCCGCACTGAAGCGCGCCGGCGTGCGACAGATTGGCTACGTGCCGGATGCGGGGCATGCGCGGGTCATCGAATTATCGCATGAAGACAATGAAATGCATTCGGTTGTTTGTACGACGGAGGAAGAAGGCATCGCGCTGTCGGCGGGTGCTTATCTTGGTGGGCAGCGGTCGGCGCTGCTGATGCAGTCGTCCGGGGTTGGCAACTGCATCAACATGCTGAGCCTGCCGATCAACTGCCGGATGCCGTTTTTCACCATCGTCACCATGCGCGGCGAGTGGGGTGAGTTCAATCCGTGGCAGGTGCCGATGGGCAGCGCCACCGAAGCAGTGCTGAAGGCCGCCGGGGTGCATGTGCGTCGGGCCGAGCAGGCCGATGAGGTGGTGGAAGTCGTCGAAGCCTCGGCCCGGCTGGCGTTCGACAGCCATATTCCGGTGGCGGTGCTGCTGTCCCAACGACTGATCGGCGCGAAGGTGTGGACCAAATGAGCGGGGGAAATCTGGATCGCCGCGCGGTTGCGGCAA
>JAYTQP010000529.1:0-4111 GCA_043746675.1 Rhodospirillales bacterium
CCTGCCGCACATGAAATCTCATGGCGAGGACGGCCATATCGTCAACACCGGCAGCATGGCAGGGATGGGCGGGTTTCAGGGCATGGGGCCTTATTGCGCCAGCAAGGCGGCGGTGGTGAGCTTGTCGGAGTCCCTCGCCCGCGAACTGGTCGATAGCCGGCTCGGCGTCAGCGTGCTGTGCCCCGGCGCGGTTGGTACCGCCTTCGGCTACAGCCGCCGCAACGCCCCGTCCGCCGTGCCGCCGCCGCCGCCGAACAGCCGCGACGCCCAGGAAACCGGCGCCAGCACCGACCGGCTGATGACCATCGGCAAGCCGCCCGCCGAAATCGCCGCCCGTGTCATGCAAGCAATCCGCGACCGGGATTTGTATATTTTCACCCATCCGGAAATGCGCGTGCAGGTCGATGATCGCTACCAGGCGATCAGCGCCGCCTTCGACAAAGCCGCCGCGTTCGACACCTCAAAGCTGTAAATACCGCGCCCGCAATTCGGGATCGGCCTGCAAATCCGCCATCGCCCCGGTCCACACCAGCCGCCCGCTTTCCAGAATCGCCGCGCGGCTGGCGATGCGGCTGGCGAAATGCAGATTTTGCTCGGCGATCAAAATCGTCACGCCCTCCGCCCGTAACGCGGTGATCGCGCTCGCCATTTGCGCCACGATCACCGGCGCCAGTCCCTCGCTCGGCTCATCCAGCAGCAGCAGACGCGGATTGCCCATCAAGGTGCGCGCGATCGCCAGCATCTGCTGTTCGCCCCCGCTCATCCGCCCACCGCGCCGGGCTGCCAGTTCGGCCAGATTGGGGAACAGCGCGAACAGCCGCCCCGGCGTCCACGCCGGCCGGCCATCGCGCGCCGGCTGGCGGCCGGTTGCCAGATTTTCCGCAACCGTCAGATCGGTGAAAATCCGCCGTTCCTCCGGCACATAGCCCAACCCCAGGCGCGCAATCCGATACGGCGCCCAGCAGGCAATGTCGGTGCCGGCAAAGCGGATCTCCCCCCGGGTCGGCCGGATCAGCCCGATCAGCGCCTTCATCAGGGTGGACTTGCCGGCGCCGTTGCGCCCCAGCAGCGCCGTCACCGCGCCGCTGTCCAGATCGAGCCCGATGCCATGCAGGATTTTCGCCTGCCCGTACCCGGCATCGAGGTCGGCGATCCGCAACAGCGGCGTCATCCGCCAGTCCCGAGATAGACCGCCTGCACCTCGACATTGCCACGAATTTCCACCGCGTCGCCCTCGGCGATCAGCCGCCCGCGATGCAGCACCAGAATGCGGTCGGCAATGCCGAACACCACATCCATGTCGTGCTCGGTGAACAGCACGCCAACCCCCGCCGCCCCGGTCAGCCCGCGCACCAGCCGCATCAGCGCACCGCGTTCGGCCGGCGCCATGCCGGCGGTCGGCTCGTCCATCAGCAACAAACGCGGCCGGCCGGCCAGTGCCACCGCCAGTTCCAGCCGCTTGAGATCGCCATAGGCCAGCAGCCCGGCGGCGCGCTCGGCCTGGCCCTGCAATCCAACCTGCGCCAGCAACCGATCCGCCTCCATTACGTGCTGCGCGCCGCCATCACGCCAAAGCCGCCAAGTGCTTCGATGATAAGCGGCCAGCGCGGTCTGCACATTCTCCCGCACGGTCATCGAAACGAAAATCGCCGCCACCTGAAACGTCCGCCCAACCCCCAGCCGCGCAATCCGCCGTGGCGGCAGCCCGATGATATCGGCGCCGTCCAGCCGCACAAGCCCGCCATCCGGCCTCAACTGGCCGTTCAGCAGGTTGAAACAGGTGGATTTTCCGGCCCCGTTCGGCCCGATCAGCGCCAGCATCTCGCCCGCGGCAAGCTGAAACGAAATCCCGCCCACCGCCGCCACGCCGCCGAAATTCTTGCGCAGGTCAGCAACTTCCAGAACGCTCATCGCTGCCACCGTTTCGGCAACGATCCGGCAATGCCAGCCGGAAAAAACAGCACCAGCGCGATGATGGCAACGCCAAGCTTCGCCCGCCAGAAATCGCTCGCCAGCAGCAGGTCGGACAGCCCGGTATAGGCGATCGCGCCGACGATCGGCCCGGCCATGCTCTGCACCCCGCCGAGCAGCACCATCACCAGCGCATCGACGGAATGGCCGATGCTGACATAGCTCGGGAAGGCGCTGCCCTTGGCATAGACGAACAGCCCGCCGGCCAAGCCCGCCGCCGCCCCGGCGATACCGAACGCCAGCAACCGCAGGGCTGCAACATTCAGGCCGAGTGCGGCCGCCCGCAGCGGCGCATCGCGGCTGGCCCGCAGCGCATAGCCGAACGGCGCGAACCCGATCCGGCGCAGCAGCAGCGCGCTGCCCACGCACAACACCAGCGCCAGCCAGTAGAAGCCGCGTGCATCGGCCGCCCACCCGGTTGGCCACACCCCCAGCACGCCATTGTCGCCGCCGGTCAGATCACCCCACTGGAACACCACCGCCCAGACGATCTGCGCGAACGCCAAGGTCAGCATCGCCAGATACACGCCGGACAGCCGCACCAGCACCACGCCGAACAGCAGCGCGACCAGCCCGGCCAGCACGGGTGCGGCCAGCAGCCCCAGCGGCATCGCCACGCCCAGCCGGTGGTTCAGCAGCGCCGCCGCATAGGCGCCAATGCCGAACCAAGCGGCATGTCCGAAGCTCGTCATCCCGCCCGGCCCCATCACCAGATGCAGGCTGGCGGCAAACAAAATCGCGATCAGCATTTCGGTGGCGACCGACAGCAGAAACGGCCCCAGCACGAACGGCAGCAGCACCGCCAGCGCCAGCAAGCCCCACGCCAGCCGCCGCTGCATGGGCCCGGCGGCGCGCACCAGCACGCGGGTTTCAGCCTCGCGCGGGCTTGCCGCCGGCGCCCGCCCCAACAGCCCGAACGGCCGCAGCACCAGCACCCCCGCCATCACCGCGAACACCAGCACAATTGTCACCTTCGGCAGCAGCACCACGCCGAGCGCCTGCAACACCCCGATCAGCACCGCCGCCAGATAGGCACCGCTCAGGCTGCCCAACCCGCCGACCACCACCACCACGAACGCATCGGTCACCAGGTTCAGATCGATCTGCAAATTCGCCGAGCCATCCGGCAGCCCCAGCACCCCGCCCAGCCCGGCCAGCCCGGCACCGAGCGCGAACACCGTGGTGAACAAACGCCGCTGGTCCACCCCGAGCGCTGCCAGCATGTCCCGATCCTGCGTCGCCGCCCGCACCATGATGCCCCAACGGGTGCGATGAAAGGTCAGCAGAAGAATACCAAGCACCAAAGGTCCAACGCCGATGAGAATAAGATCGAACAGCGGAAACCGCCCGCCGCCGATCAGCACGAACTGCCGCAGCCAGGCCGGTCGCGGCAACGGCAGATCGTTCGGCCCCCACAACCACACGGTGGCATCCTGCACCACCAGCACCACCCCGAAAGTTGCCAGCAACTGCAACATTTCCGGCGCCCGGTAGATCCGCCGCAGCAGCCCGGCCTCGATCGCCGCCCCGATCGCCGCGGTCGCCAGCATGGTTAGCAGCACCCCCAGCACAAACCAGGCCGGATCGCGCGGCAACCGGGTGAGGATGCTCCAGCCGATATAGGCACCGAGCATGGCGAGGCTGCCATGGGCGAAATTCACCACCCGCGTCACCCCGAAAATCACCGTCAGGCCGGACGCCACCAGAAACAAACCGGAAGCGCCGGCCAGCCCGGTCAGAACCTGAGTGAATAAAAACCCCAAAGCGCCCGCCCGGCTACCCCGCTGGGCGCAGCTTTCGCACCTCGGCATCCGACGGCAACACGCTGGCGCCATCCACATAGCGCCAATCCACCATGATGCCCTTGCCGTCCTTCAGCGCGGTCCGGCCGACGAACGCGCCAAACGTGCTCTGGTGATCCAGCGCCCGCCAATCCACCTTACCGAACGGGGTGGCAAAGCTGGCGCCACCAAACCCGTCCGCCATTTTCTCGCTATCCACCGACCTGGATTTGGCAATCCCGGCGGCAATCCCGGCGATCATGCTGAAGCCTACGACCGCGCCCAGTTTCGGCGCCTCCTTGAAGCGCGCCGTGTAGGCCTTGATGAACCCGACATTGGCCGGATCGGTCACGCTGTCC
>JAYTQP010000530.1:0-2833 GCA_043746675.1 Rhodospirillales bacterium
TTACGCTTATTGAAATAAGCCGGCGCTGCGGCGGCGGCGAATTCCGGCCCGTACCCAGCCTCATTCCGCCCGCTGCCTTCATCGGACATCGCAAACGGCATGACGTAGGGACCGGCGACTTCCATCACCAGTTCGGTGGTCCATTGTTGGATCTGTGACCCCTTGAGCTTGAGGATCGAGGAGGCCGGGTTCGGCTTGCCCTTCGCCGTACCTTTTTCGTCGGCGATGATGCGAAGCTGGGTCATTTCGAGCGCTTTGAGCTCGATTTCGACCATCGACAGTTTTTCGCGGAATTTCGGGTCGTCCAGCACGCGGGCTTCGCCGATCGGTTCGATTGCGGCGAGTTCGCGGATGCGCTTCAGGCGGGCTTTGGAGGCGCCGACCTGGGCGATGCCGGTGCGTTCGTTGCCGAGCAGGAATTTTGCGTAGTCCCAGCCTTTGTTCGGCTGGCCCACGATGTTTTCGGCGGGCACCTTGACGTCGTCGAAGAACACCTCGTTCACTTCGTGGCCGCCGTCGATGGTCTGGATCGGGCGGACGGTGATGCCGGGGGTCTTCATGTCGCAGAGGATGTAGGAAATGCCTTCCTGTTTCTTGACGGTGGCATCGGTGCGGCAGAGCACGAAAATCCAGTCGGCGTGCTGGCCGAGGGTGGTCCAGGTTTTCTGGCCGTTGATGACCCAGTGGCCGTCGATCATTTCGGCCTTGGTGCGCAGGCCGGCGAGATCGGACCCGGCGCCGGGTTCGGAGAAGCCCTGGCACCACCAGATATCAAGATTGGCGGTCGCCGGCAGGAACTTCCGCTTCTGTTCGTCGGTGCCGAACTGGGCGATCACCGGGCCGACCATCGAGGTGTTGAAGGCGAGGCCACCGGGAACGCCGGCCTGCTGCATTTCATCGGAATAGAAATAACGCTGCACCGGGGTCCAGTCCTTGCCGCCCCATTCGACCGGCCAGCCGGGCACGGCAAGGCCGTGCTTGTTCAGGATGCGCTGCTGCAGGATGATTTCATCCTTGGTCAGATGCTGGCCTTCCTGCACCTTGTTACGGATGCTTTCGGGGATTTCGGTGCGGAAAAAAGTGCGGATTTCGTCGCGGAACGCCAATTCCTCGGCGGTGAAATTCAGGTCCATTGCAGTTCTCCCGATCAGGCGCCGATCTTGGCGCGTTCTTCATCAACCAGATCCTTGCGCGAAAGCTTGCCCACCCCGGTTTTTGGCAGGGCGTCGCGAAGCTCCAGCGCGCTGGGCAGTTCGTGACGTCCGATACGCTCGGCGAGGAAGCTGCGCAATGCCTCCAATGTCATCGCAGGCGCGCCGGGGCGCAGCACCACGAAGGCTTTGGCGGCCTGGCCGCGATAGGGGTCGGCGATGCCGATCACCCCGGCTTCGGCCACATCCGGATGCTCGAAGATCGCGTTTTCGATCACCGCCGGATAGACGTTGAAGCCGCCTGAGATAATCATGTCTTTCTTGCGGTCCACCAGAAAGAAAAAGCCGCGTTCATCGTAGTGGCCGATATCGCCGGTGAGCAGGAAGCCGTCGGCGAAGGCGGCCGCGGTTTCTTCCGGCCGGTTGAAATAGCCCTGGGTGACATTGGGGCCTTTGACGCGGATTTCGCCGGTTTCATTTGGGCCGAGCCTGCGGTGCGGATCGTCCAGCGCCACCACATCCATTACCAGCCCCGGCGCGGGAATGCCGATCATGCCGGACGTATAGGCAATGCCTTCGGGGATCAGCGAGCCGACCGGCGAGGTTTCCGTCATGCCCCAGCCGCCGCCGAGGATCTGCCCGGTCAGCCGGGCGAATTTCGCCGAAATTTCTGCCGGCAGCGGCGCGCCACCGGAAAGTGTCAAGCGCAGCGATGAAAGATCGTGCGTTTCGATACCGGGCGCGCTAACCAGGGCGATCCACATGGTCGGCACGCCGCAAAACACGGTGGCGCGGTTCACTTCAAGGTCGTGGATCGTCGCTTCCACATCGAAGCGGGCACGCAGCAGGATTTCGGCGCCCGCCGCAACCGCGCGCAGCAGCACGCCGGTCAGCGCATAGATATGGAATAGCGGCAGCACGCCGATCATCCGGTCGTCCGGCCCGATCACGGTTTTGGCGGCGGAGATGTTGTTGATGATCGAAACCGCGGCGGTGAGGTTGGCATGGGTCAGCATCGCGGCCTTGGGCATGCCGGTGGTGCCGCCGGTATATTGCAGCAGCGCCACACTGTCCGGCGCGATGGCGGGCCAGATTGCTGGCGGCGTGGCCACCGCGTCGGCCAGGTTGACGACGTTGGCGGCGGCCGGGATGGGCAAGGCGGGCGATGGCGGCCCCCATTCAGCGTCGTCCCCCAGGATCAGGCGATCGGCATGGCCTTCGCCCAATACCGTCAGCGCATTCTGCATCAGGCCTGGAATATTGGTGGAAATCAGCGTGCGCGCGCCACTGTCGGCCAGCTTCTTTGCAATCGCCCGCGCCGGATCGAGCGGCGACAGATGCACCACCCGGGCACCGAGCCGCAGCACGGCGAAAAACGCGATCGGATGAAACGGGGTGTTGTGCAGCAGCAGCGCCACTGCGTCGCCCGGTTTCACCCCCTGCCCCGCCAGCCAGGCCGCCAGCCGGTCGGCCCGCCGGGCCAGATCGCCAAAGCTGATCTTGCTGTCACGAAACGAAACCGCCGTGCGGTCGCCGAACTTCGCCACTGCTTCATCAAGGAGCATAGGCAGGGTGGTGATGCGGATCGGCGCGTCCCACGCTACCCCGGCGGGATAATACGCCTCCCACGGATAGGGGCGGTTGTCGATCATGTTTCCTCCAGACGTTCAGCTTGTGCCGAT
>JAYTQP010000531.1:0-2821 GCA_043746675.1 Rhodospirillales bacterium
TGCTAACCCGGCTGGCGCGGCGTGACACCGCCCCCGGCCCGGCCGCGCTGCCGAAGGACGAACGCGCGATAAGCTGGAAAGACCTGCCGAACGGCAGCGATCTGGCGGTGGTGCACGAAGCCGGCGCAGCACTCGGGGTGGAAAACCCATTTTTCCGCGTCCATGAAGGCATGGCGGACGCCCAGACCATCATCGGCAATCGCAGCTACATCAATTTCGCATCCTACAATTATATCGGCCTGAACGGCGATCCGCGGGTGGCCGAGGCGGCCAAGGCGGCGATCGACCGCTACGGCGTATCGGCCTCCGCCAGCCGGGTCGTTTCCGGCGAACGGCCGGTGCATGCCGAACTGGAACAGGATATCGCCGGCCTTTATGGCGCCGAGGCGGCGATCGTGATGGTTAGCGGGCACGCCACCAATGTCAGCGTGATCGGCACCCTGATGGGCGCGCGCGACCTCATCCTGCATGATGCGGCGATCCATAACAGCGCCGTCGAAGGCGCCAAACTGTCTGGCGCGCGGCGCGTCGCCTTCGCCCATAACGACCTGAAAGCCGCCGAGCGCGAACTGGTGGCGCAGCGCGGCCGGCACACCCGCGCGCTGCTGGTGATCGAAGGCCATTACAGCATGGATGGCGATCTACCGGATCTGGCCGGCTTCATCGCGCTGGCGCGCCGGCACAATGCCTGGCTGATGGTCGATGAGGCGCATTCCCTCGGCGTGCTCGGCGCCAACGGGCGCGGCATCGCCGAACATCTCGGCGTCGACCCGTCCGGGGTGGATATCTGGATGGGCACCTTGAGCAAGACCTTGTCGGCCTGCGGCGGCTACATCGCCGGGCAGAAGGCGCTGATCAGCTACCTGAAATATTCAACCCCCGGCTTCGTTTATTCGGTCGGCCTGCCGCCGGTGCTGGCAGCGGCGGCGCGCGCGTCGCTGCGGGTGATGCTGGATGAGCCGGAACGGGTGGCGCGCTTGCAGGCCAATGCCTCCCTGTTCATGCGCCTTGCCCGTGCCGCCGGCTTCGACACTGCCGATTGCTGCGGCATGGCGATCGTGCCGGTGATCCTCGGCAGTTCGCTGGTGGCAGCCCGGCTCGCGCAGGCGATGTTCGCGGCCGGGGTGAACGTGCAGCCGATCCTCTATCCCGCCGTGCCGGAACGCGCCGCACGGCTGCGCTTCTTCATCAGTTCGACCCATACCGAGGCGCAGTTGCGGCAAACCGTCGAGATCATGGCCGAAGCGCTGGTGCGGGTGCGGAAAATGAAGCTCCTCGGCCGATGAGCGAGGCGCCTGCCGGCCGCACGAGCCGGGTTTTCATCGACGGCTTCAACCTCGCTTTGTCGCAAGGCACCGGGGTTGCAACCTACGCCCGCAATCTGAGCTACGCCCTGCACGGCATGGGGCATCGCGTCGGGGTGCTGTACGGCAACCGGTCCGGCCCGGCGAAAGATCCATTGGCGCGCGAGGTGGGGTTTTTCGACCCGCCGGTTTCGTTGATGCCGCAATGGCTTGCTGATATTTTTCGCGGCATCAAGCTGTCCCAGCGGCCGTTCGGGCTGAAGGCGTGGTCGGTGCCGGTCACCGGCGCGGTGATCGCGCACGGGATGCCGTATTACGACGAAATCTGGAACGCCAGCGATATGTTCGGGCTGGCTGCGGTTTACAACGAGATGGTCGGCGGGATGTTGAAAGTGCGCATTCCCGGCGGGCCGCCGGACATCATGCACTGGACCTACCCGTTCCCGGTCGAGGTGGCCGGCGCGCGCAACATCTACACGCTGCACGATCTGGTGCCGATGCGGCTGCCGGCGACCACCTTGGACAATAAGCGCCGCTATCTGCGCATGGCGCGGGCGATCGCCAAACGGGCCGAGCACATCGTAACGGTCTCAGAACATTCTCGGCGCGACATCATCGATTTGCTGCAAGTGCCGCCGGAACGGGTGACCAACACCTACCAGGCGGTGGATATTCCCGCCGGCCTGCGCAACAAGCCGCAGAATTTGATCCGCGATGAAATCCAGGGCAGCTTCGGCCTGATCAGCGGCGAATATTTTCTGTTCTTCGGCGCCATCGAGCCGAAAAAGAACATCGGCCGGATGATCGAGGCCTATCTGGCCTCCGGCGTGAAGGGCCCGCTGGTAATCGTCGGCAAAAAAGCCTGGCATTCCGAAAACGAACTGCGACTGCTGTTCAACGATCATATCGAATTTTTACAGACCGATGGGCCGTTCACCTACACGCGGCACCGCATCATGCACCTGGAATATGCCCCCTTCCCGCTGCTGGTCAGCCTGATCCGCGGCGCCCGCGCGGTGCTGTTTCCCTCGCTTTACGAAGGCTTCGGGCTGCCGGTGCTGGAGGCGATGCTGCTGGGCGCGGCGGTGATGACCTCCAACACCTCGTCCCTGCCGGAAGTGGTGGGGGATGCCGCGCTGACGGTCGATCCCTACGATGTCGCCGGCATGGCGCAGGCCATCCGCGCGCTCGACAGCGATGCCGGGCTGCGTGCGCGGCTGTCCGCCGCCGCCCCGGCGCAGGCCGATCTGTTCAGCCCGGCCCGCTACCAGGAACGTCTGCGCGCGTTGTATGCCCGCATCGGCGCCTGAAAGCGAAGCGCGCCGCAGGCTTGCACCGAACCCAGGTCATAGAAGTTTTTTGCTTCTTTTTTGAAAAAAAGAAGTTCTTTGAAGCGCTTCTTTTTTGAAAAAAAGAAACAAAAAACTTTTTCACCTGGCTTCGCGGTTGCCTACGGCGTACGTCCACTGGGCAGTTGCATTACCGCCCTTTGAAGGCGGGCTTGCGCTTTGCCCGAA
>JAYTQP010000532.1:0-2543 GCA_043746675.1 Rhodospirillales bacterium
TCATGGCGGAAACGCTGACAAAAGATGTGGCGCTGGCGCTGCTCGGCAATACCATCGCGACCGGTGCGATGCTGGTGGTATTGATCACCATCTTCGGACCCATTTCGGGCGCGCATTTCAATCCGGCCGTCTCGCTCGTATTTAGTATCAAGGGTGATCTCCCGCCGGGAGAAGCTGGCGTCTACATGATCGCCCAAATCGTGGGCGGCATCGCCGGCACGATCGCCGCCCATCTGATGTTCGCCATGCCGATCATTATGGTTTCGACGCACGTTCGCACCGGCATTGCGCAATGGTTAGCCGAATGGGTGGCGACCTTTGGCCTGGTGGTCACGATCCTTGCCGGCAGTCGCTTCGCGCATGCCGCGGTGCCCTGGCTCGTCGGTCTCTACATCACCGCCGCATACTGGTTCACCGCATCAACGTCGTTCGCCAATCCGGCGGTGGCCGTCGCGCGGTCGCTGACCAACACATTTTCCGGAATCCGGCCGATCGATTTGCCGGGCTTCATCGTGGCGCAAATTGCCGGAGCGCTCTGCGCGCTGGCACTGGTGCACTGGTTGCTGCGGGAACCATCGCGTGCCGTCACCAATGGAAAACATGCACGTGAACGGGCCTAATTTGCCGGCGCTTGATCGTAAAAATTTTCGTTTTCCTGACCCCAAATTTTTGAACGGCCCGTTGTCCTCGCATCCGCCGCGTATCTTGTTGTTGCACGGTTCGCTGCGGGATCGCTCTTACTCCCGCCTGCTCGCGGATGAGGCGGAGCGCCTGCTGATTGCCATGGGTTGCGAAACGCGCCGCTTCGATCCCAAAGCGCTACCGCTGCCCGACGAGGTGAGCGCCTCGCACCCGAAGGTGCAGGAATTGCGTGCGGTGTCGCTGTGGTCTGAGGGGCAAGTTTGGAGCAGTCCTGAACGGCACGGTACGCTGTCGGGCATTATGAAATGCATGATCGACTGGCTACCACTGAGCGAAGGCGGCGTGCGCCCGACGCAAGGCCGCACGCTTGCGGTGATGCAGGTTTCTGGCGGAAGCCAATCATTTAACGCCGTCAACGCCATGCGTTTGCTCGGGCGCTGGATGCGGATGGTTACGATACCAAATCAAGCGAGCGTGCCGAAAGCGTTCGAGCTGTTCGACGCAGCCGGACGCCTGCCGCCCGGGCCGCATTATGAGCGGGTGGTGGATGTATGTGAGGAGCTGGTGCGCTTCACCTGGTTGATCCGCGACAATGAAGTCGAGCTGGTCGATCGCTATAGCGAGCGGTTGGAAAACGCCGGCAAGGAAGCGGTTGCCGCACGAAGCATCACCGAAGCGCGAACCGGATGAGACGGCACGCGCGGCCGTGGGGTAGCGATCCAGCCATGTTTCGGGTGCGCCGTGGCATCCGGATTTCGTCACCGATATTTCCGCCGCGCCGTGCTAAACTCAACATACTACCCAGGCTGGGAGACACACGCCGTGGATACCGCTTTTTCTTCCATCAATGCCGTGGCATCGCGGTCGCGCAACTGGATCGATCGGCTGTGGAGCACGATCGCCGATCGCGGTCAGGCCTATGTGTCGGCCCCGGCGGCCTCGATCCCGGCGGGCGAGCGGGCGGTTATGCTGGCGCGCGATTTGCTGTCCGGGCTGGGGGAGGCTTCCGGCGCGGCACGGGCGCGGGAGTTGCTGGGAGTGTGGCGCGGGCTCGACGGCGCCGCGCAGTTGGCGTTCTGCCGCCATCTCGCCATGCATTATCTGCCGGATGCCGAACATTTGCGTGCGGCGGCACAAGCCTATCTTGCCGATCCGACCCCGGCGCTTGCCTCGGCCTTGGCCGATGCCGCCGAGCCGCCACGGCAGGAATTGCTGCGCCGCATGAACCAGGCGCCGGGCGGCACCGCCGCACTGGTGGCGATGCGGCGGCTAATGCTGGGTTCGCTACGCCAGCAGCCTGAACTGGCGCCGTTGGACAGCGACCTGCGGCATTTGTTCGCCTCCTGGTTCAATCGCGGCTTTCTGGAACTGCGGCGGATCGACTGGAACACCCCGGCCTCGGTGCTGGAAAAACTAATCCACTATGAAGCGGTGCATGAAATCCAGGGCTGGGACGATCTGCGCCGCCGGCTGGCGGCCGATCGCCGCTGCTTCGCCTTCTTTCATCCGGCGCTGCCCGGCGACCCCTTGATTTTTGTCGAGGTCGCGTTGGTGCGCGGGCTGGCCGGCGCGGTGGCGCCATTGCTGGGGGCGGAAAGCACGCCGGAAGCCATATCCTCACAGGAAGCGGGGGCGGATACCGCGATTTTCTACTCCATTTCCAACTGCCAGGATGGGCTGCGCGGCATTTCCTTCGGCAATTTCCTCATCAAGCAGGTGGTGGAGGAATTGAAGCAGGAACTGCCCGGCATAAAACATTTCGCAACGCTGTCGCCGGCGCCCGGCTTCCGGCGCTGGCTGGAAAGGCGGCCTGCGGTGGACACCGCCGCCGAGACCGAGATGACCCGGCTGGCGGCGCAGTATCTGACCGAACCGGGTGGGCGCGATCCGGTGGCGCGCTT
>JAYTQP010000533.1:0-4966 GCA_043746675.1 Rhodospirillales bacterium
CTCCCGCAGGATCAGGCATGACAGCGCGTAGATGCGGCTGACCTCCGCCCGGCGCGGGATCACCGGCATGATGTATTCCATCTGCCGCCACCAATCGCCGGAGCCGCCGCAAATGGCGACGTCGGCGATGCCGGCATGCAGCAGCATCGCCGCGGTGACCGGGCTGCGGCCATAAACCCGCCGCGCGGCGGCATCGGGCGGCGTTCCCCGGCGGCCGGCGAGGTTCTGGTAGGGGGCGACCAGCGGGTCGGTGACAGTGCGGTCGGCCTGCGGGTCGATGATGCGGATCTGGCGGGTCAGGTCCATCCGCAGCCCCATTTCGCGCGCCCGATCCTCGATCACCGCGCGCCGGCCGAGCAGGATCGGGTACGCGACGCCTTCATCGACCAAAATCTGCGCTGCGCGCAGCACCCGCTCATCCTCGCCCTCGGCATAGACGATCCGGGCCGGTGCGGCGCGCGCCTGTTCGAACACGGGGTGCATCAGTTCGCCGGAGCGGAACACGAAGCGTTCGAGCTCGTGGCGGTAGGCGTCCAGATCGGCGATCGGGCGGGTGGCGACGCCGCTTTCCATCGCCGCGCGCGCCACCGCCGGCGCGATTTGCAGGATCAGGCGCGGATCGAACGGCTTGGGAATGATGTAGGTCGGGCCGAACACCGGCGCGACGCCGCCATAGGCTGCCGCCACCACCTCGCTGGCTTCCACCCGGGCAAGCTCGGCGATCGCTTCGACCGCGGCGAGCTTCATTTCCTCATTGATCGTGGTGGCGCCAACATCCAGCGCGCCGCGAAAGATGAAGGGAAAGCACAGCACGTTGTTGACCTGGTTGGGAAAGTCGCTGCGCCCGGTGGCCATGATGGCGTCCGGGCGGCGGGCATGCACCAGCGCCGGCAGGATTTCCGGCTCCGGATTGGCCAGCGCCAGGATCAGCGGGCGCGGCGCCATCTTGCCCAGCCATTCCGCGTGCAGCACCCGTGGGGCGGACAGGCCGAGAAACAGATCGGCGCCATCCAGCACGTCCGGCAGGCTGCGCGCGTCGGTTTCGCGTGCGTAGCGGCCCATGCGCTCGTCCAGCCCGGCGCGGCCGGCATGCACCACGCCCTCGATATCGGTCAGGGTGACATTTTCCGCCTTCACCCCCATCGCCACCAGCAGATCGACGCAGGCCATCGCCGCCGCACCGGCGCCGGAGGTGACCAGCTTGATGTCCGCCAACTTCTTGCCTTGCAACACCAGCCCGTTGCGCACCGCGGCGGCGACCGTGATCGCGGTGCCATGCTGGTCATCGTGGAAAACCGGAATTTTCATCCGCGCCCGTAACGCCGCCTCGATCGCGAAACATTCCGGCGCCTTGATGTCTTCCAGATTGATGGCGCCGAAAGTCGGTTCCAGGGCGGCGACGACTTCGACGAACTTGTCCGGGTCTTGCTCGTTCACTTCGATATCGAAGACGTCAATGCCGGCGAATTTCTTGAACAGGACCGCCTTGCCCTCCATCACCGGCTTGCCGGCCAGCGCGCCGATATTGCCCAGGCCCAGCACGGCGGTGCCGTTGGAAATCACCCCGACCAGGTTGCCGCGTGCGGTGTACAGCCAGGCGGCTTCCGGGTCGGCGGCAATTTCCTCGCAGGCGGCGGCGACCCCGGGGGAATAGGCCAGCGCAAGGTCGCGCTGGGTGGCCAGCGGCTTGGTGGCCTCGATCGTCAGTTTTCCCGGGCGCGGCAGGCGATGATAGTCCAGCGCCGCCTGTCGCAGATCGTCTTCCATCGCCTGTCTCCCGTTGGACGCGGTTGCCCTTTAGCGGACGCCTTATCGCGAGGGAAGCTGGATGGCACTTGACTTGCGCGCCGCGCGCCATCCGGGTGAAACTGCGAACGGAAATGTCTGGATTGCCCGATGACCGCATTCGCCCGTCTCAGCGCCGTGTTGGATGCGTTGCCGCGCGCGCCCGGCCCCGGCGGCGCGGTCGCGGTGTTGCAGGATGGCGCCGTGCTGGCGCGCCAGACCTGGGGCTGGGCGGATATGGAACGGCGGCTGCCGTTCACCCCGGAAACCCTGTTCCGCATCTGCTCGATCACCAAGCAATTCACCTGCGGCGTGTTGCTGGACGCGTTCCCCGATCCGGCGATGCTGAACGCCGACATCGCCGCCGCCCTGCCGCTGCTCGCCGCCGCCCCGACCGCGCAGCACCTGGCGCACAACCAGTCCGGCCTGCGCGACTATTGGGCGACCGCGATGCTGTGCGGCGCGCCGATCGAGGGCGGATTCGGCCCGGATGATGCCAACCGGCTGATCCGCCGCACCGCCTCGCTGCATTTCGCCCCCGGCACGCAATATTCCTATGCCAACCATAATTTTCGCCTGCTCGGCGATATCGTCGTCGCCCGTATTGGCGAAAGCCTCGCACACCTGCTGCGCACCCGCATGTTCGCGCCCGCCAACATGGCAACCGCGCAGCTTTGCCCGGAAACCTCGGCGATGCCGGACGGCACGATCGGCTACGAAGGCTCGCTCGAAGAGGGCTGGCGCCCGGCGATAAACCGCATCCACTGGACCGGCGATGCCGGCATCGCCGCCTCGCTGAGCGACATGATCGCCTGGGAACACTATATCGACGCCAGCCGCGACGATCCGGAAAGCCTCTACGCCCGCATGTCCGTCCCGATTGCGTTCGCCGACGGCGGCCCGGCCAGCTATGGCTTCGGGTTGAGCCGGATGATGATCCATAACCGCCTCGTCATCGGCCATGGTGGCGGCCTGCGCGGCTGGCGCAGCCTGCGCTTCTATGCGCCGGCTGAACGGATTTCCGTCATCGTGCTGCTCAACTGGATGGGTGAGCCGCGCAAAATCGCCGCCGACCTGTTCGGCGCCCTGGTCGATGCGTCCCCGCCGGCTGCCAAAATTTCCCCCGATCCCGCTTGGGCCGGCACCTATCTGGACTCTGCCACCGATCTGATCGCCCGCCTGGAAACCACCACCGACCAGCAGATCGCGCTGTGGTTTGGCCAGGGCCGCGAAACCTTCGACATCACCGCCGAGGGCGACGCCATTGGCGGCAGCGTCCGGCTCGCCCGCAACGGCAGCAGCCTGAGCATGGTCCGGGAAACGGAAAACCTTACCGCCACCCTGATGCCCCTCAACGGTCCCGCCTTGCGCGACATCGAGGGCCGCTTCCACAGCCCGGAATACGACGCCACCTTCACCTGCATCGCCGCCGGCGGCGCGCTGTACGGCGCTTTCTCCGGCTTCCTCGGCAACGGAATGATGCAGGTGCTCATCCCCGCCGGCCCGGACCTATGGCGCCTGCCGATGCCGCGCGCGCTCGATTCCGCCGCGCCCGGCGATTGGACCTTGCGGTTCCAACGCGACCAGCGCGGCCAGATCACCGCTGTGACCATCGGCTGCTGGCTGGCGCGCGGCATCCTGTTCACGCGGCGGTGAAGCGCGTCCGCGCCGCGATCCCGATCCTCCGGCGAACCAGCGATCGCTACGAAAATAGCGATAATTGCGGCTCCGCCATGCCTTGACGGCAGTCGGGTGGGGCCAGGAATTGGCTGCAATCCAGGGTTTCCTTGGTATCGAGCCCATATTGCCGAGCGGCGCGGCTGAAGCGGTTGGCGAGCAGATCGGCATAAACGCCAGTGCCGTTGAAACGCTGGCCGAATTTCGCATCGTAGAGCGCGCCGGCGCGGGTTTCGCGCACCAGATCGAGCACATGGCGGGCGCGATCGGGGTAGTGCTGGTGCAGCCAGTCTTCGAAAATCTGCTTGATCTCGTGCGGCAGGCGCAGCAGCACGTAGCCGGCCCAGCGCGCGCCGGCGCGGCCGGCGGCGTCCAGGATTTTCTCCAACTCGGCATCGTTCAGGCCAGGGATCATCGGCGCTGCCATCACTCCGGCCGGCACCCCGGCGCGCGCCAGTTCGGCGATCGCATGCAACCGCTTGGCCGCACTGCTGGCTCGTGGCTCCATCCGCCGCGCCAGCAGCGGGTCCAACGTGGTGACCGACAGGCACACGCGCACCAGATTGCGTTGCGCCATCGGCACCAGGATATCAAGATCGCGCAGCACCAGATCTGATTTGGTGGTGATGGTAACGGGATGGCTGAAGCGGTCCAGCACGCCGAGAATGGCCCGGGTCAGCTTCAAGGTGCGATCCACCGGCTGGTAGGGGTCGGTATTGGTGCCCAGCGCCATCGGCCTCGCGATATAGCCGGGCTTGCGCAGTTCGCGTTCGAGGATTTCGGCGACGTCGGGCTTGAAGGTCAGCTTGGTTTCGAAATCCAACCCCGGGGAGTGGCCGAGATAGGCATGGCTCGGGCGGGCGAAACAATAAACGCAGCCATGTTCGCAGCCGCGATACGGGTTCACCGCGCGATCGAAGCCGAGGTCCGGACTTTGGTTCCAACTGATCACGCTGCGCGAGGCATCGCGGGTGAGGGTGGTTTGCAGTGGCGGCAATTCGGCTTCCACCGTGTCCCAGCCATCGTCGAAGCTGGCCGGCACCGCGGTGTCGAACCGGCTCGGCGGATTGATGGTGGCGCCACGACCCTTGCGCGGCGGCGACACCACCCGCATCGCCGCCGGTGGCTTGGGGATGCCCAGACCCTCTTTCGCCGGTCTACCAAAAGCTTTGACCGATCCGAAGCCGGACGGTTCGAACATGCCGGCGCGCTCGATGGCATCGAGTTCCTGCGGATCGATCTCGCGGGCAAGATCGAAGCTTTCGCGCAAGGTCAGATGATGTCCCAGGTCATCCACGGTCATGTTCCCTCTGTGTTCTTCGCCACTTTGCCGATTGGCGGGATGGCCGTCAAGAACAAAGAAAGAACAAATTAGCAGCCGGGCTTGGCGATGATGAGCTGAATAAGTTTGGCGCCCATTACGAAATCGCCGAAATCCATCGACAGATTATCCGCCACGCCGTTAACGAAGTAGCGCATTCCAACCTCGTAGTCCGCTTGCGGG
>JAYTQP010000534.1:0-2728 GCA_043746675.1 Rhodospirillales bacterium
GCAATAACCTCGCCTTCCATCGGCTTTTCCTGGGCGGTGTCAGGGATGATGATGCCGCCTTTGGTTTTTTCTTCGGCATCCAGGCGGCGCACGACGATCCGGTCATGCAAGGGGCGAAATTTCATACTGCGTATCCCGATCAGCGGGGAACGTGGGCTGCCGCCGTACTGGCGTCGCGCTTTGGTAGCACGTTCTCCGGTGGCGGCTGCTTAGCACTCTCTGCGCGAGAGTGCCAGCGTTCCCGCAATAGGTTATTCGCCGATCACCTTGCGCATGATCAGGTCGGCGATTTCCGCCATATTATAGCCGTGTTCGGCCAACACTTCACGGGAATGCTCGCCCAATGCCGGCGCGTGCGCACGCTTGGTGCCATTCTCGAACGGCGGCAGGCCGGGAATATTGGGCATCGGCACCGGTTCCGGCACCCCGGGCTGGTTCAGCCAGGCGATGATGTTGCTGGCGGAAACCTGCTCCTGCTGCAGGAACTTGGTGTAGTCGTTCACTTCGCCGTTCATGATGTTGCGCGCCGTCAGCCGTTCGCCAAGCCAGGCGTTGGTGCGCGCCTTGTAGATCGGGCGCAGCAGTTCATAGAGCTCCATGATGTTGTCGCGGCGGGCGGCCGGGGTGGCGTAGCGCGGGTCGGTCAGCAGGTCCGGCCGTTCGATCGCATCGCAGAACGGCGGCCAGTCGGTCGGGCGGATCATGGTGACGTTGATCTGCCCGTCCGCGGTGTCGAACACGCCGCTGGGCATGGCGGTCCGCTGGGTGACGCCGCGTTCGAGGTAGTTGGCGACCATCCGGATGACGGAAAGCATCGCGCCCCCCTGCATCAGGCTGCATTCGATATAACGGCCTTGCTTCACCGTCTGCTCGCGCCGCACATAAAGCGAGGTGGCGATCGCCTGGAAGCCAAGCAGGCCGGTGAACATGTCGATCAGCGAGATCGCGATGCGGTGCGGGTGATTGTCGTGTTCACCGCGGTTTTCATCGACGATGCCGGTGAAGGCTTGCAGCACCGGGTCCATCGCCGGGCGACCGGCCATCGGCCCGGTCTGCCCGAAGCCGGAAATGGAATAATAGATGATGCCCGGCGCCACCGCGCGCACCGCATCATAGCCAAAACCGTAGCGGGCGATCGTGCCGGGCCGAAAACCCTCGATGAAGACATCGGCATCCTTGATCAGACGCCAGAGGATTTCCTTGCCCTCCGCCGTTTTCAGATCGAGCGCCAGGCTGCGCTTGCCCATGGTGCCGTAAAGCGAGAAGGCGGAATGGCTGTCATAGGTGCGGCCGAGAATGCGCGCCCAGTCCCCGCCGCCGTGCGGCGTTTCGATCTTGATGACGTCGGCACCATGCTGGGCCAGCATCATCGCGCAGGACGGCCCGGCGACGCCGCCGCTGAGATCGATCACTTTCATCCCGGCAAACGCCGCATCGTAGTTCATTCGGTTCCCCCCTGGCCGGCGAACCTATGCGGCACGACGGCAATTGCGCCCGCCGGTTTGTCCGGTCAGGACCATGATCGTGCCGGAACCAGAGCGAATGTCCAGATCGCGCAATCGCAACGCCGCTCTGTCTTTTCGCCACGGGAGCGGGTATGCACACCACGCCGATGCGGAGGGTGAGGATGCGGACACGCCGGGGGATGTTGCTTGCGGTCTTCGCCTTGGCCTGCCTGGTTCGCTTTGCGTTCGTGTTCGCCGTGCCGCGCGAAAACGGCGACTGGGCGATGTATTCGGTGGTGGCACAGAACATCTATGACGGCTGTGGCGTGTCGGTGAATGTGCCGGTGCATTGCACGCCGCATTTCGGCGGCAACCAACTGCCGCTGTTTCCGGCGATGGTGGCTGCGGTCTGGCGCTTGTCCGGGCATTCGGACGTTGCCGTGCGGATGGTGCAGAGCATTCTTGCGGCGTTTTCGGCGGTATGGTTGTGTTACGCGGTCGATCGCTTTGCCGGACGCCGCGCGGCCTGGGCGGTCGGGGCGCTGGTGGCGATTTCGCCGATCCAGAGCGTGTGGGCCGGCAGCCTGCTGACCGAAACCCTGGCAATCGCCACCACCCAATGGGTGCTGGCCGAACTGCTGTTGGGCCACGCCGAAGGGCGCTTCCGGGTGGTGGGGGTGGGGGTTGCAGTCGCGTTCGCCAGTTGGGCGCGGCTGGACGGCGTGCTGCTGGCGTTTCCGGTGATTTGGAGCGCGATCCAGTTGGCGGGACCGTGGCGGGGACTGCGCGGTGCGGTGCTGGCAGGGTTGATCGCCGCCGCGCCATCGATTGCCTGGGCCGGGCGCAACGTCGCTGTTGGGATTAGCGTGCTGCCGATTTATGGGGTTCTGCCAGACGGAACGCAGGGGCCGAAGGGCTACGCCGCATGGCTGGAATCCTGGATGGTGGACGCCGCCCAGCGCGGGCCGGCGAGCTATTTCGGCGTTTCCGACTATCAGCGCATCAAAATCGATCCAGCAGCCTATCTGGATGCCGGGGAAAAAACGGCGGTTGAAGGATTGCTGGCGCGGTTGGTGACATTCTCGGGACAGCCGTTTCCAGCCGACATCGATGCGGCCTTTCAGCGCTTGGCGGACCAGCACCGTGCACGACAGACCGGCGTCGATCGCCTCATGATCTATCTCCAACGGGTCTGGGCCCTCAGCGAACGTTGGTTGAACCCCTGGGCGCCCAATCCGGGGGACGGCCGGACGAAGACTTCGCCGTCTGATCTCTATCGCTTC
>JAYTQP010000535.1:0-5170 GCA_043746675.1 Rhodospirillales bacterium
AGCGAGGCGCCCTTGATGCCCGCGACTTCGCCGTCGGATTGTTCCAGCACTTCGACCTGGAAGCCCTTGCGCTCGCAGTAGCGCAGATACATGCGCAGCAGCATGGCCGCCCAGTCCTGCGCCTCGGTGCCGCCGGCGCCGGCGTTGATTTCGAGGAAGCTGTCATTGCCATCCGCCTCGCCCGACAGCAGGCTTTCGATTTCCCGCCGCTTGGCCTCGGTGGCTAGGATGCGCAAACTGCCCATCGCTTCGCGCACCATCGCGTCGTCGGCATCGAGTTCGGCAAGGCCGATCAGTTCGACCGCATCCGCCACGTCGCGCTCCAGCGCCAGCACGCCGTCGATCTGGCTGGACAGGCGGGTGCGTTCGCGCATCAGGATCTGCGCGGCGGCGGCGTCGTTCCAGATATTCGGGTCTTCGGCGCGGTGGTTCAGTTCTTCCAGCCGGCCTTGGGCGACATCCCAGTCAAAGATGCCTCCTCAGCAGTGCCACCGACTGCTTGATCTGTTCGTTAATAGTGTCGGATTCGGCGGACATCGCGGAAGCTCGCTGGCTGCTAAACGGTCGCGGTCAATACAACCCCCCCAGACCGCTGTCGACCCCTGCAGCATGCACCTGATTGCCCGGCGCTTCGTCCGGCGCGGTGCTCGCGCTGTCGTTCGGCGCGCTCGATGCGCCCGGCGTCTGGCCCGGCTTGAAGGCATCAGTTACCGTGCCGCTGCCGCTATCCCAGGCCGACAGGCTTACCCCCGGCGGCACCGCAAACGTCAGCTTCGGGCGCCCGTTCAGGGCGACAGCCATGAAATCATGCCAGATCGGGGCCGCAACGTTGCCGCCGGTTTCGTTCGGGCCGAGCGGCGCCGGCACATCGAAGCCAACCCAGACCACGGTCACCAGATCGGGCGTGAAGCCGGAAAACCAGGCATCGGAAAAATCCTGCGTGGTGCCGGTTTTCCCGGCGATGGCACGGTTGAGGCCCTGGCCGGCGGGGAAGCCGGTGCCCCGCGCCACCACGCCCTGCATCATCGTGATAACCTGGAACACGCTGGCTGGGTCGGATAATTGCTTGCGACCGTCGCTGAAGGCCGGCCACGCCGCCGGATTGTCGCAGCCGTCGCAGGTCGGCCCGGACGCGCGCCAGATCGCCGCGCCAGTGCGGTCCTGAATGCTGTCGATCAAGGTCGGCACAACCTCGCGCCCCCCGGTCGCCAGGCTGGCATAGGCGCCGGCTTCGCGCATGATGGTGGTTTCCACCGCGCCAAGTGCTGCCGGCAGCACCCGCGGCATCGCGTCCACCATGTGGAAGGCAATCGCGGTTTGCGCCACCTTCTCCATCCCCACCCGGTCGGCAATCCGCACCGTCACCAGGTTCAGCGATTTTTCCAGCGCCACCCGCACCGGCACCGGGCCGCTGAAATCTTGTTCGTAATTGCTCGGCCGCCACTTGCCGGCGGCGCCGTTATCGACCACGAACGGCGCATCCAGGAAGCGCTGCGACGGCGAGATATTATTCTGCATCGCGGTCAGATAGACAAACGGCTTGAAGCTCGATCCCGGCTGCCGGCGGGCCTGGGTCGCCCGGTTGAACTGGCTGGTCTCGAAGCTCCACCCGCCGGACATCGCCACCACCCGCCCGGTGGCAGTTTCGAGCGACACCAGCGCCCCCTGCACCAGCGGAATCTGGCGCAGCAGCAGCCGCTCCGGCCGGCCCGCGGTCTTGCCGTGGGCCGCGACCGCCGGCGCGGTTTGCACCATCACCAGATCGCCGATTTTCACCACCTCGGCGAGCTTTCGCGGCACCGCACCCAGATGCTCCGCCACCCGCGGCCGGGCCCAGCCGAGGTCGGCCAGTTGCATCGGCAGCACATGCGGTATCGGCGGCACGCCGGGGCCTGCGCGATCGAGCACCCCAAGCTTGGCCTCGCTGTCGGTCATCGCAAGCACCACCGCCATCCGCCATTCCGGCGGCAGGCCCGGCGGGTTAGCGGTGGCGGCCAGCGCGCCGGCCCAGCCGGTGCGCAGATCGGGGCCGAGTTCCAGCCGGCCCGCCGCGCCACGCCAGCCGCCACGCCGCTGATCGTAGCGCACCAGCCCGTCGCGCAGCGCCCGATCGGCGGCAGCCTGCAAGGCCGGATCGAGTGTGGTGCGCACCGCCAGCCCGCCTTGCGTGGTCCGCTCGGCGCCGTATTTCTCGACCAGTTGGCGGCGCACTTCCTCGGCGAAATACGCGCCCCCCGCCACCGTTTCCGGCCGGCTGAACGGCGCCGGGGAAATCGCCGTCGCCTTCGCCGCACGCGCCTGGGCTGCGGTGATCGCCCGGTCATCGGCCATCCGGTCGATCACCCAGTCCCGCCGCACCCGCGCCGCCTCGGGAAAGCGGAACGGATTATAATTGTTCGGCGCCTTCGGCAGCGCCGCCAGGAAGGCCGCCTCGGCCACCGTCAACTGATCCAGCGGCTTGTTGAAATACGCCTGCGCGGCCGACGCCACACCATAGGCCTGTAAGCCGAGATAGATCTCGTTCAGGTAAAGTTCGAGGATGCGGTCCTTGCTCAAACTCTGCTCGATCCGCACCGCCAGGATCAGCTCGCGCACCTTGCGCGATAGCGAGGTCTCATTGCTCAGCAGCATATTCTTGGCGACCTGCTGGGTGATGGTGGACGCGCCGATCGGATGGCGGCCGCTGCCATACTGTAACGCATCGGTCACCGCCGCGCGCAGGATGGCGATCGGGTCGAAGCCGTGATGGATGGCGAAATTCTGGTCCTCGGCGGAAATGAAGGCGTGCTTGACCACCTCGGGGATGGCGCCGATCGGCACGAAAATCCGCCGTTCGGTGGCCAGTTCCGCCATCAGTTGGTCATCGCCGGCATAAATCCGGCTCATCACCCGCGGCTGGTAGCCGGCCAGCCCCGCATAGTCCGGCAGGTCGGCAGCGAACCGCTGATACATCATGTAGCCGCCCACGCCGGCGGCAATCGCGCCCAGCGTGCCAAGCGCGAACAAGCGCGCCAGCAGCCGCACCAACCAGTTGCGCCGCGCCGGCCGCACCTTGCGTTTGCGTGGCGGCGTATCGGCCGTTGCCGGCGGCACATCGGCGTTTGCAATCGCCGGCGGCGCCGGCGCGCCCAGCCGATCACCGGCGGTAAAAGGTTCGCTCATGCCGCGCCAATAATCGCCAATGACGCCGCGGTCCAGGTTTTTCCCCAAACCATCATCCCGCCCGCCTTGTCTCCGCGGCGGCGAAATAGGCGTCCACCGCGCGCTTCATCGCCCCTGCAACCCGCGCCCGATGGTCGGCACGGCGCAACGCGGCCTCGTCGTCGCGGTTCGACATGAACCCCATTTCCACCAGCACGCTGGGGATGTCGGCGGCCTTCAGCACGCTGAAGGCGGCATGCCGGGACGGATTGGGCAGCAACCTCAGATCGTGCCCGAGCGACTGCACCACGCTACGCGCCATCCGCGCGGAGCCGGCACGGGTTTCCTGCCGCACCAGGCTGCCGAGGATGCGCGCCACCTCCGGCGAGGTGCCGGGCAGGGCGGTGGCAAAGCGATCGGCGGCGTTTTCGCGCTGCGCCAGCGCCGCAGTCTGCTGGTCGGAGGCGGTTTCGCCGAGCGTATAGACGCTCGCGCCGCGCACGCTGTGATCGCTCAGCGCATCGGCGTGCATGGAAACGAACAACGCCGCCCCCTGGCGCTGAGCAATGGCGACCCTATCTTCCAGCGGAATGAAAATGTCTCTGCTGCGGCTGAGCGCCACCCGGTAGCGGCCGCTGGCCACCAACTGGCGCTGCAATTCCCGCGCGGCGGCGAACGCGATGTGCTTTTCATAGGTGCCGGATACCCCGATGGCGCCCGGGTCCTTGCCGCCATGGCCGGGGTCCAGCAAAACCAGCGGCGCGGTGCCGCCCGGATGCGGTCGTGGCGCCGGCCGCGCCGCCAGCGCCGGAAGGCTCAGCGTCGCGCCCATGGCGGCGCCCAACAAAGTGCGGCGATGCAGCACAAACATCGGGATGTCCTCGGCGGTCATGCTCGCCAGCTTAACATGCTGGTTGCGAAAAATCATCTTCAACGTTGATTACGGCGGATGAATGGCGAACTCCACTCGCGCCTGCAAACCGAACTTGCGGTTGCGAACGGTTTGCTGCATGGTCGTCTCGCTTCGGAGATGCGCGCCAGCCAGGGTATGATTGCCCGCCAGCAGCGCATCCCCCTCGCATCCGCGCGCATGCTGCGCGACCGGATTGCGGGGTTCGCCCGGGATCAGCAACCCGTGGGCTGGGGGCAATGATTTCCACCGGGGCAGTGTCGCCGCAGGGCGACGCACCCGATTGCAGAAGAATTGGGTCCGATGACCAACGTTGCGCCGCTTTTTCTTGCCGGGATTTTGCATCCCAGCGCTCCAATTCGGGCCAGCGCCCCAATTCGAGCGCCGGCAGGCGCTGCGCGCGGTCCGACCTGCACCGGCCTGACCCATCTGCAATCGGCTTTGCCCCTCCCTTCACGACTTCGCCACGGCCTATGCGCCTCGGTTGCCGCCCCCCAGGTCGCGACCTCGCTTGCGCACCCGCCGACGGCTCATGGGAGCTCAAAGCTTAATGACCAAACGCATGTTGATCGATGCCACCCACGCGGAAGAAACCCGCGTGGTGGTGCTGGACGGTAACCGCCTCGAAGATTTCGACGTCGAAAGTTCGACCAAGAAGCAACTGAAGGGCAACATCTACCTCGCCAAAGTGGTGCGGGTAGAACCTTCGTTGCAGGCGGCATTCGTCGAATATGGCGGTGGCCGGCACGGCTTCCTCGCCTTTGGCGAAATCCATCCGGATTATTATCAGATCCCTGTTGCCGACCGCCAGCGCCTGCTGGCGATGCAGGCCGAGGAAGCCCGTGCCGAAGCCGAAGCCGAGGACGCCGAGGACGAGGCGCCGATCGCTGTGCAACCCGCCGCTCAGCCGGCACGGGTGGCACAGCCGCGCCGGCGCGGCCGCCGTGGCCAGGCACCGCAGGCCGTCGCCGCAACCCCGCTTGCCGGCGATGAATTCGGTGAATTGAGTTTCGGTGAATTGAGTTTCGGCGAAGTAATCTACGGCGAAGTTACCGATCACAAAAGCGTGGCGCCGGCGGAAACCGCTGTGGAAGTGCCGGCCGCGGTTGCGCCAACCTT
>JAYTQP010000536.1:0-2752 GCA_043746675.1 Rhodospirillales bacterium
GGCGCTGCTGTTCCTGCAACATGGCCTGGCGAAATATTTCGGCTTTCCGCACGTGGCCGCGATGGATGCGTTCGTCGCGCTGCCGTTCGCGCAGAAAATCACCATGCTGCCGGGGATTTCCGGGCTGATCGAACTGATCGGCAGCCTGCTGCTACTGGTCGGCCTGTTCAGCGTGCCGGCCGCCTTCATCATGTCCGGTGAAATGGCGGCGGCCTACTTCCTCGCGAATAATCCGCGCGGCTTCTTCCCGCTCCTCAATGGCGGCGAGGCGGCGATCCTGTTCTGCTTCATCTTCCTCTACATCGCCGCCGCCGGGCCCGGCCCCTGGAGCCTGGACGCCAAGCGCACCTGAGCATGCTCACCCGGGTTCTGGCCGACGCCACCATCGCAGAACTGCCGCGCCATTATCGCGGCAAGGTGCGGGACAATTACGATCTGCCTGACAATCGGCGGATTTTGATTTCGACCGACCGGATCAGCGCCTTCGACCGCGCCCTTGCCGCCATTCCCGGCAAGGGCCAGGTGCTGACCCAGACCGCACGCTTCTGGTTCGAGGCGACCGCCGATCTCTGCCCGAACCACGTGCTGGCCTATCCCGATCCGAACGTGGTGCTCGGCCAGCGCCTCGATATTCTGCCGGTGGAAATCGTCGTGCGCGGCTATCTGGCTGGCACCACCGGCACCTCCATCCTGCCGTTATATAAAAGTGGCGCGCGGACGATGTACGGCGTCACCCTGCCGGACGGGCTGCGCGACAATGAAAAACTCGCAGCACCGATCATCACCCCGACCAGCAAGGAGTTCGACGGCGGCCACGATGCGCCGCTGACAGCCGCGGAAATCGTGGCGACGGGCCTGCTGAGCCAGGCGCAATGGGATGCGGTTTCGGCCTACGCACTGGCGCTGTTCGCGCGCGGGCAGGCGATGGCGGCCGAACGCGGGCTTATTCTGGTCGATACCAAATACGAATTCGGCACCGATGCCGATGGCCGGATCGTGCTGGCGGACGAGATCCATACGCCAGACAGCAGCCGCTACTGGATGGCCGACAGCTACCCCGCCCGCTTCGCCGCCGGGCAGCAGCCGGATAGTTTCGACAAGGATTTCATCCGCAACTGGGTGGTCGCCCGCTGCGATCCCTATCGCGACCCGATCCCGGAAATCCCCGCCGAAATGATCGCCGCGACCTCGGCGGTTTATATAAGGGCGTTCGAGATTATCACCGGGCAAAACTTCGTGCCGCCTTCGGACGACGAGCCGATTTTGGATCGGATCCGGCGCAACCTGGCGCGGTACTTCTAATCCAGCGTGCGGATCGCCAGCTTCGGGCGCTGCCCGGCGGCGAGATCGACGATGATGTAGCTCGGCCCCAGCCCGATCCGGTCGGTGGGGGATCCGGCGAAGGCGGCGATGCCCTGGCTGGTCGGGATTTCCAGCGCGGCATGGTGATGGCCGAGCGCGAGATAATCGAACGGGCTGGCCACCACATCGCGCTGCGGAATAGGTGAGGAGCGGTCGGTGGCTTCCCCCTCGGGCACGAACATGCCGTGTCCGAGGCCAAAATACCAGCGCGCCGCCGGGCGCGGCGGAATGCCGGCGAGCGGGCGGTTGGCGGCGTTGTGTTCCACCATCCCCTTGCCCCAGACGGCGGCATCGAGGTTGGGAAAAACTGCCAACTCGCCATCCGGTGCGGTCAGATTGCGCACGTTCGGGATCATATTGAAATCGTGACGATGGTAGACCGCGCCGGCTTCCATGCAGTCGTGATTGCCGGGGATCATCGCCACTGGGAACGGCAGTCCGGAAAACTGCGCCATCGCCCAGGCGATGGTTTCTGGGCGGGCGCGGTTATGGTCGAACAGGTCGCCGCTGAACAACAGCAAGGCCGGGTTTTGCGCGCGGATCGCCGCGAGCACCGCAACCATGCCGTCGCGCGCGGCATCGCCGGCGGCGCTGCGATGGCCGGAACTGTCGAGGTGGATGTCCGAACAATGGGCGATGCGCAGGGTTTTCATGCGCCCAACTTGCCGGCCCGATCAGGCTCTTGCAACCCGTCGCGGTTTCGGCGGATGGTGCTGCGGAAATGGGAAGGAACGCCATCATGGCCAAGCAGGATCAGGACAAATTATTCGCCGGCTTGCGGAAAATCGATACGCCCACCATCACCAACGTGGTCGCCACCTACCCGAAAAACCCGCTGTGCCTGGGGCTGTACAATCCCTGGACGGAGAACTGGTACACCGACACCTCGATCCGCTGCATCTATCCCGAGCTTGGCGCCACCATCGGCTACGCGGTCACCTGCGTTTACGGCCTGCCGGACCCGAATTTTCAGGGCCGGCTCAGCTTCATGGATGTGATCGATGCGCTGGATGCGATGCCGAAGCCAACCATCCTGGTGATCCAGCAGAAATGGCCGAACGAACTGATGGCCAAGGCCGGTCTGGCCGGTGAGATCATGACCACTTCGATGATGGCGGTCGGCTGCGTCGGGCTGCTGTCGAACGGGCCGTCGCGCGATGTGGACACCATCCGCAAGTTGAAATTCCAGATGCTGCTGGGCGGGGTCAGCCCCGGCCATGGCGAAATGGCGGTGCAGGCGGTGAACGTGCCGGTAACCGTCGGCGGCATGGATGTCGCACCCGGCGACCTGATCCACATGGATGAAAACGGCGCGGTGAAGTTCCCGCCCAGCAAGGCCGGGATTATTCTGAAAAACGCCGAGGCGATGCTGGAAGACGAGCACCGCCAT
>JAYTQP010000537.1:0-5172 GCA_043746675.1 Rhodospirillales bacterium
ATCAGGCGGCTGCCGGGCACCAGGGCGGCGGGCTGGGCCAGCCAGGTCGGGAACCAGAAGCTCTTGATTTCGCGCTTGGCCTGGTAGCGCGAACCGGCGCCGCCATCGAACCCGTCGAAAGAAGGCGGCTGCAGAAAAAGCGTCTTCATCATGATATCAGGTCCTAACTTAACCGCGCTGGGGCGTGGCATGGTGCGGCGGCGGATGGGAAATCGGGGCGGGCGCGTCGTCCGGCATCGGGGTGGCGTGCAGCACGGTGCCGCGCCATTCCACCCGGTCGCCGGCGAAGCTGGCCAACAACACAGCCAGGGATAGCAGGTCGCGCAGCGGTAGAAGCCAGATCGGCGCACGAGTTGCAAGCCCGGATTGCGCAAGCCCAAGCCCAGCATCGATGGCGCGTGCAACCGCCGCGCGGCCGATCCAACTGCCGAGGAACAAGGCCACCGCCCACCCCGCCGCGCCGCTAAGCACGACTGCCAGCCCCGCCCAGGCAAGCGGATATTGAACGGCCGAGGCGGCGAATTCCAGCGGCACGAAGCTCAGGATGGTGCGCGCCCAACGCAATTCGTGGCGCAGCAGCGTGGCCAGACTGGTTTCCGGCACGGTGGTGGCGGTGATCGTGGCAGCCAGATGCACGTCCAGCCCGAGCCGCTGCACGCGCCGTCCAAGCTGCTGATCGTCCCCGAGATGATCGACCAAAGCTTCCAGCCCGCCAACCGCCTGCAAAACCTCGCGCCGCAACGCCATCGTGGCGCCAAGACAATCCTGCCGCCCGAGCGCGCGCGCCAGCAGGGCGCCGGGCAAAAAGCCGTGGGTGATGGCAGTCGCCCCCAGCCGGCCGGCCAGCGTGGTGCTCGATGGCAAGCCGGTGTAAAGCGCGGTTACCAGCCCAACCCCCGGCCGCGCCAGCGCGGCGATCACGCTGTCCAGATAATCCGGCGCCACATGCACATCGCTGTCGGCGATGATCAGGATATCGTGCCGGGCCGCCGGCAGCATGTTGATGAGATTGCCGATCTTGCGGTTGTCGCCGTGCTCGGCCGGATCGATCACGACAGCGATTTCGACCGCCGGAAACCGCGCACGCAGGCGTTCGACCACCGCAAGCGCCGGATCGCTGGCGGTTTTCACCCCGAAAACGACTTGCAGATCGGGGTAATCCTGCCCGCAATTGCTCGCCAGGGCGGCTTCCAGCAGCGCCTCATCGCCGTAAAGTGGCTTCAACAGGCTGACCGGCGGGCGGCTGCGCGGCGCCGAATGGCGCGGACGCGCGGTGAAACGACGCACCACGAGGTAGCCGGCCATCGCCTGCCCCAGCCCGACGATGGCAAGCATTCCCGCCAGATATGCCAGCCAGACCAACAAAATCAGCCCTTCCCCTCGCCGGCCGCCAGCGCCGCGGTCTTGACGCGCAGCAGCGCGATCAGCGGGCCGGGATCGCCGGAATCGAGAATGGCACGGAAGTCCGAGCGCTGCACCGCCACCCGGCTGATCGAGCCGTTCAACAGAATATCAACGATGCGCCAGACGCCCGCACCGCCTTTTTGCAACTGGCCGACTTCGCGCATGACATAGTCGAGCCGGGTCGGGTCGCCGGATTTCGGCACCAGTTGGCTTGCTACCACGACTTCGTCGCCGATCCGCCGGACATCGGGCAGAATCTCGAAGCGCTCGCCGTCATGGTTATCGAAGTTGGCCACCCAGGACGTGACTGTAAAAGCCTCGAACGCCTGCAACAAATCCGCCTTGGCGGCGTCGCTGAAGCCGCCCCATTTCAGCCCGACGGTGCGGCGCAGGATCAGCGGCAGGTCGAAGGATTGTTCGACCGCCGGTTGCAGCATGCGAACCCGCTGGGCGAACGGCACGCCGCGCCCGGCCTTCATCACCGCGATCAGCCCGGCTATCAGGACCTGGACCGGCAACGCTGGCGGCGGCAATTCGGCGGCGTGGCCGATCGCCGGGGCCAGCAAGGCGGCCAGAAACAGCGAGCGACGTCGCATCATGATCCGACGACCCCGGCTACCACTGCCACGATATCTTTCGCCATCAGCCCGGCCTCGATCATCTGCCTAGCCGGGCTGTCATGTTCGAGGAACCGATCCGGCAGCACCATCGGGCGGAATTTCAGCCCCCCCCATTTCGAGGAAGAGTCGAGCAGCCCGGCCCAGGCCAGATGCTGCATCACCAGCGCCCCGAAGCCGCCGCTGGAGCCTTCCTCGATGGTAACAAGCACCTCGTGATGCCGCGCCAGTTGTTCGAGCAGGGCGGTGTCCAGCGGCTTGGCGAAGCGCGCGTCGGCAACCGTGGTCGAAAGCCCGCGCGCCGCCAGTTCGTCGGCCGCCTTCAGCGCCTCCGCCAGCCGTGGCCCGAGCGACAGGATGGCGATCCGGCTGCCCTCGCGCACGATCCGGCCACGGCCAAGGGGAAGAATTTCGCCGCGTTCGGGCAACGCGATGCCGGTCGCCTCCCCGCGCGGAAAGCGCACCGCGCTGGGCCGGTCGCCGATCGCGGCCAGGGTGGCAACGGCGTGGGTAAGCTCGGCCTCATCGCTCGGCGCCATCAGCACCATGCCGGGCAAACACCCGAGATAGGCCAGATCGAAGCTGCCGGCGTGGGTGGCGCCGTCATTGCCGACCAGCCCGGCGCGGTCGATGGCGAAGCGCACCGGCAACGACTGGATCGCCACGTCGTGCACCAGCTGGTCGTAGCCGCGCTGCAAAAAGGTGGAGTAAATCGCGCAGAATGGCTTGATCCCCTCGGTCGCCAACCCGGCGGCAAACGTCACCGCGTGTTGCTCGGCAATGCCGACATCGAAGGTCCGGTCCGGGAAGCGCTGCTGGAACTTGTCCAGCCCGGTGCCGGACGGCATGGCGGCGGTGATGGCGACGATATCCGGGTCGCGCTCGGCCTCGGCGATCAAAGCGCGCGCGAACACGTTGGTGTAGGTCGGCGGCCCCGGCGGCGCCTTGGCCTGCTCGCCGGTGATCACGTTGAACTTCGCCACCGCATGCAATTTGTCCGCGCTGGCCTCGGCCGGCTGGTAGCCCTTGCCCTTCTGGGTGATCACGTGCAGCAGGATCGGGCCGTATTCCTCCGCCTCGCGCACGTTGCGCATCACCGGGATCAGATGGTCGAGATTATGGCCGTCGATCGGGCCGACATAATAGAAGCCCAGTTCCTCGAACAAAGTGCCGCCGGTCAGCATGCCGCGGGCATATTCCTCCGCCCGCCGCGCGGTCCGCTCGATACCCTTGGGGAAGCGCTTGGCCATGCGGGCGGCGAGGTCGCGCAGACCCAGAAAACTCTGGCTCGACAGCAGGCGGGACAGATAGGCGCTCATCGCGCCGACCGGCGGCGCGATCGACATGTCGTTGTCGTTCAGCACCACAACCAGGCGGGAGTGCAGCGCGCCGGCGTTGTTCATCGCCTCATACGCCATCCCCGCGCTCATCGCGCCATCGCCGATCACGGCAACGACATGGCGGTCGTCCTTGATCCCGCGCGCCTGCTTGAGATCGCGGGCAACCGCCATCCCCAGCCCCGCCGAAATCGAGGTCGAGGAATGCGCCGTCCCGAACGGATCGTAGTCGCTCTCCGAACGCCGGGTGAAGCCGGACAGCCCGTCGCCCTGGCGCAGGCTGCGAATGCGATCGCGCCGGCCGGTGAGGATCTTGTGCGGGTAGGCCTGATGCCCGACATCCCAGATCACCCGATCGGTCGGGGTATCGAAAATCGCGTGCAAGGCGACGGTAAGCTCGACCACGCCAAGGCTCGCACCGAGATGGCCGCCCGTCGTCGATACCGCATCGATTGTTTCAGCCCGCAACTCGTCGGCGAGCTGCTTGAGCTGGTCCTGCGAAAAATTCCGCAGATCGGAGGGGATGCGGACGCGGTCCAGCAGAGGGGTCGCTGGGCGGGTGGCGGCGGAGGAGGGAATAATCGGCGCGTTCATAGCATTTACTTCCGTCGCGATACCATTAGCGCCGCCAACTGCCGTAGCAGTTCGGCCCGGTCGCCAAAGCTTTCCAAATGCGCCGCCGCCTGCGCCGCGAGCATGTCGGCCTGCGCTTGGGTGCGTTCCAGCCCGAGCACGGCAACCAGCGTCGCTTTGCCAGCCGCAGCATCCTTGCCGACCGCCTTGCCAACTTCGGCTTGCGTGCCGGTGGCGTCCAGCACGTCGTCGGCGATTTGGAAAGCAGTGCCGAGGTCACGGCCATAGGCGGCGATCAGATGGCGTTGGTGCAGCGGCGCACGGCCGAGAATAGCGCCGGCCTCGGCGGAATACTGGATCAGCCGGCCGGTTTTCAGGGCCTGCAGGCGGCCGATCTGCGCGGCGGTCAAGCGTTGCCCTTCGGCAAGAATGTCGATCATCTGGCCGCCGCACATGCCGCGCGCGCCGACCGCCTGGCCGAACGCGACCACCAGTTCGCAGCGCGCTTCCGGGTTGGCATGGGTGGCGCGTTCGCCGAGGATTTCAAAGGCGCGCGCCTGCAAGGCGTCGCCAGCGAGGATGGCGGTGGCTTCGTCGAACTGCTTATGGGTGCTCGGCTTGCCGCGACGGAGGTCGTCATCGTCCATCGCCGGCAGATCGTCATGCACCAAGCTGTAAGCATGCAGCATTTCGACCGACGCGGCCACCCGGACGGCGCAGGTGCGATCAACCCCGAACAGAGCGGCGGTTTCCAGCACCAGGAAGGCCCGCATCCGCTTGCCGCCGCCCAGGGTGGCATAGCGCATGGCGGCGCACAGCCGAGCCTCCGCACCTTCTTCGGCCGGCAGCAGATGATCCAGGGCTGCTTCGACCTCGGCCGCGGCGGCGGCCAGGGCGGCCGCGAGATTGTTGCCGTGCAGGTCGGCGTTGGTGTGCGATGACATTGGCGTTTCCCAGCTACTTCACGTCTTCTAGCGCAAGCGTGCCATCGCCGGCGGCAACGATCGCCTGCACCCGGGCTTCGGCTTCCGCCAGCTTGGCCTCGCAGTGCCGGCGCAACGCGGCGCCGCGTTCGTAGGCGCCGATGGCGTCTTCCAGTTTCTGCTGGCCGCCTTCGAGGCCACGGACGATGCGTTCAAGTTCCGCCAGCGCATCTTCAAAGGTCATTTTAGCGATTGCTGGGGCGGGATCGGCTTGGGGCGCAGCAGCCATGGGACGAAGCCTCGGATCGTCGCCGGCCG
>JAYTQP010000538.1:0-3212 GCA_043746675.1 Rhodospirillales bacterium
GGTATGCGCCGTAGAAAGAGACACCGCATCCAATGCCCCTTAAGCAAGGATATGGTGCGGAAGGCTAGAGCGGACACAACTCTTGAAAACTCGGGTTTACCTAGAGCAAAAGGGGGACCCGTATCTGAGGGTTGTCATTCTAATCGGCAAAACCTCATTTTTCGTATAGGCTGGGTAAGATGTTCGTATTATGCGGCCACTTCTGCACCATGCTTCTTAAAGCCGACTTTCCCGCGAAGTCGTGATACGATATACCCAGTCGCACAACTCAGGAGGTCTATATGTCGTTCAGCTTCTTAAAAGGCTTTGAAGTCGTCACTCTCGCCAAATCCGTCACGGGCGCGAAGGCTGATCCGCTTACCGTTGCGAAGGGTAAGATCAAGAGTGCCATCGACCTGCAACTCCGCTCGATTGCCGCTGAAACCACCGGAACGGTGTTCGCCCCGGTTGAAGGTGCAAAGCGCCCATTCGGCAAGTGGTATTTCCAGGACGCGGGCGTCTACTACACCACTATCCGCTACGGTCAGCTTCCCATCCCACTCGACGGAGAGAAAATCACGGTGAGGGTGGGGAAGAAGCTCAACGACGTGAGCAAATTCCTCAACGCCGTCTCCGCTGCCGTGGAAGCCGGGGAAATGGACACCGCTATCGAGGCGCTGCGGGTGAAGCGGTCGGCCGACCTGAAAGGGTCCAAAGCCAAGTGACTTTTTGCCCCCTCTGGTGAAAAGCGATACAAAAAGGGGTGCATCTTCGGGTGCACCCCTTCTCTGTGGCCCCGTAGCTTAACTGGATTAAGCAGTGGATTTCTACTCCATCGATTGCAGGTTCGAGTCCTGTCGGGGCCACCATTGAGACTTATGTGAGATACGGGCCTTTTGAAAAAGCTGAGTAGATCAATTAAAACAATACGATAGATCATTTTGACCACGGGCCTTCTAAGCCGGCGGTCGCTGGTTCGAATCCAGCAGGGCGCGCCACCCTCGCCCCTAGCGCCACCCGGCTAAACCGGCGCGACATAGCCATCCCGGCGCGGGTCGGCGCCGCCGGTCATGACACCGCTATCGGGGTTAAGCGCGATGCCCTGCATGCCGCCGACCTGCATGGTCCAGTCCGCTACCGCAGCCGCGCCGTGGCCGCGGGCGACCAAAGCGGCGATCACTTCCGGGCGGATGCGGGCTTCGATGTTGACCTGGGTGCCGTCCAGCAGGCGCGCGCGCGGGGCCTCGATGGCCGCTTGCAGGCCGAGGCCGAAATCCAGATGCTGCACCATAACCTGTGCCTGGGTTTGGCAAATTCCGTAGCTGCCGGGGGTGCCAAGCGCCAGCACCGGCTTGCCGTCGGCGCGGGTGGAAATGCTCGGCGCGGTCGGCAAAGCCAGACTGCCGCCCGGCTTCAGCGGGTTGGTGCCGCGCGGATCAACCTCGCCCCAGAACAGGAAATTATTCAAGCAGACTCCGGTGCCGGGGATCACCACGCCGCAGCCGAACAGCGCGCCGAGGCTCTGCGTGATGCACACAACATTGCCGTCGCGGTCGGCCACCGACAGCGAGGTGGTGTGTTCCTTGTCCGGATTATAGGGCGTCGGCGCGATCCACTGCTCGGTCGGGCCTTCCACCGGCACGCCTTCGCGCACGCGCTGTTGCAGCCGGGCGACGTTGGCAGCGGACATGATCCGCGCCAGCGCATCCGGTGCCGGGTTGTTCTCGGCGATGCGCGCGCCGGCGGCCAGCCGGACCGCGCGCAGCACGATATCCAGATGCTCGACGCCGTTGCGTTCGAGCCGGCCAAGATCGAAGCCGTCCAGGATCGCCAGGGTCAGCAGCAACTGGAAACTTTCGCACGGCGGCGGCAAACTATGGACGTCGAGGCCGCGAAACGATGCGGTCAGCGGGTCCTGCCAGGTCGGCGCGACGGCCGCGAGATCGGCGTCCGTCATGCAACCGCCGAGCGCCTGCAAATGGGACACCATGGCCCGGCCGAGCGCGCCGCCATAGAGATGCGCCGGGCCATGCGCGACGATGGCTTCATAGGTTGCCGCCAGATCGGGCTGGCGCAGCACAGAACCATGCGCCGCTTTGCCGGTGCCGCCGGTATAGACCCGCGCCCATTCATCGTAGAACGGGAACGCGCTGAGGGCGGCGGCCTGGCCGTTGATGCCGTCGGTGTTGAATTCGATCAGCGGAAACCCGTCCCGCGCGAGCGCGATCGCCGGGGCGAACACTTCCGAAAGCGATTTCCTGCCATGGGCGCGAACCAGTTCGCACCAGCCGGCAAGGTTGCCGGGGGTGCCGGCGGCGAACGGGCCGCGATACACATCCTGCTGGGTGCGGAAGCGGCCTTCGGGAAATTTTTCCGGGATTTTGGTAACGTAATCCAGGCAGCGGACGCGGACTTCGCGGGCGATATAGCAGGTCGCCATGCCCATGCCGGCGAGGCCGGACATATAGGGTTCCACCACGTTCAAGGCGGCGGCGGTGGCGGCCGCGGCATCGAACGCGTTGCCGCCTTGCGCAAGCAGTTTCGCGCCAGCCTGGGCGGCCAGCGGATGGGCGGCGGCGACCATGCCGTGCACCGAAGACACTGTGGGCCGACTGCCGCTCATCCCGCTCTCCCGCTTTTTAGTGCCAATGTGGCTGCTGCCAACGCAGCATCCGCCGTCCGCCTGCCGATGTCGAGGCGATCGGCGGCCTCGCGCATCGCGGTCAGAATGGTTGGGTGCAAGCCGGCGGCGCGGCCTTGCAGCACCACCGGGCGCGGACCAGCGCGGCGGGTAAGGTCGAGCGCCAATCTGGCGAGCTCGCGGCCGGCCTGGCGAAAAATGGCAGCGGCGGCCGGATCGTCGGCCGCCTGCGCCACCGCGCGCGCCAGCATGGCGACCGCCGCACGACCGCCGCCATAGATATGGGCGCGCATGCGGTTCCAGTCGGTGCCGCCGACCGCCGCGAACAGGGCGTCCCCCAGCAGGCCGTGGGCGGCACCGGCATCGATGCGGCGATAGAGCGCGTTCAACGCCTCCCGTCCGATCCAGAACGCCGAGCCGCCATCGTCGATCAGCATGCCGCGCCCGCCGACCCGGAGCAGGCTGCCGTCCGCGTGGATGTGCAGGCCAACCGAGCCGGTGCCGGCATAAACCACATGGCCCTCGCCGGGCGCGAAAACGGCATGGTAGCCGATCCAGAGATCGTCCTCGACGCGGATGTTTTTGCTGCCGA
>JAYTQP010000539.1:0-3137 GCA_043746675.1 Rhodospirillales bacterium
GGATCAAGCATCGTCGTACGAGTACGGGTCATGAGAATCAGGTCCGCTGTTAAAGCGTGAAGGAGAAGGGCAAAAGTTTTTTGGTTCTTTTTTTCAAAAAAGAACTGCTTGAAGCGCTTCTTTTTTAGAAAAAAGAACCAAAAAACTTTTGTCCATTTGGGACTTTTTCTAAGAACGATCAGAAGGTTTGGCCGGCGTGCAGGGCCAAATGTTCTACGATTGGGCCGAGTGCCAGCGCCGGGAAGAAGGTCAGGCCGCCGACGATCAGGATGACGCCGATCACCAGCCCGACGAACAGGCCGCCATCGGTCGGGAACGTGCCGGCCGAGGGTGGCACGATCTTCTTCGCCGCCAGCGAGCCGGCAATCGCCAGCACCGGAATGATCACGAAGAACCGCCCGACCATCATCGACGCCGAAAGCATGTTGTTCCAGAACGGCGTATTGGCGGACAGGCCGGCGAAGGCGCTGCCATTGTTGGCCGCGGTCGAAACGAACGCATACAGCGCCTCACTGAACCCATGCGGCCCGCCGACATCCAGCCCCGCCAGGCCGGCCGGCAGCACCACCGCCACCGCGGTAAAGCCGAGCATGACCAGCGGCAGGCAGAGAATGGCGAGCATGGTGAGCTTCACCTCGCGCGCCTCGATCTTCTTGCCGAGATATTCCGGCGTCCGCCCGACCATCAGCCCGGCGACGAACACGGCGACGATGGCGAACAGCAGGAACCCGTAAAGCCCAGAGCCGACGCCGCCGAAGATGATTTCACCCAGCATCATGTTTACCAGCGGCACCATCCCGCCCAGCGGCAGGAAGCTGGAATGCATGGCGTTGACCGCGCCGCACGATGCCGCAGTGGTGATGGTGGCGAACAGCGCCGACATCGCCACGCCGAAGCGCACCTCCTTGCCTTCCATGTTGCCCATCGCAGGATCGATGCCGGCCAGCAGCGGATTGGCGCCGGCTTCGGACCAGTACAGCACTGCCACACCGGCCAGAAACAGCAGCCCCATCGCAGCGAAAATCGCCCAGCCCTGCCTGACGTTGCCGACCATCCGGCCGAAGCAGTTGGTCAGCCCGGCGCCGAGCGCGAAAATCGCCAGCATTTGCAGGAAATTGGTCAGCGCGGTCGGGTTTTCGAACGGGTGCGCCGAATTGGCATTGAAGAAGCCGCCGCCATTGGTACCAAGCATCTTGATGGCTTCC
Source organism: Rhodospirillales bacterium (assembly GCA_043746675.1). Lineage (GTDB taxonomy): Bacteria > Pseudomonadota > Alphaproteobacteria > Acetobacterales > Acetobacteraceae > CAITOL01. The sequence goes on from JAYTQP010000539.1 coordinate 1,206, forward strand.
TGGCTTGCAACCGGGCCCAACGCGATGGTCTGCTTGGCGCCTTCCAGGGTGGTGGCATCCACGCTGCCGATCAGGGTTTGCGGCACCCCCTGCCAAACCAGCAGCAGCGCCAGCACGAAGCTCACCGGCAGCAGCAGGTAGAGCGTCAGCCGGGTCAGATCGACCCAGAAATTGCCCAGATTTTCCGCCGACCGGCCGGCAAAACCGCGCATCGCGGCAAACGCGATCGCCACCCCGGCCGCCGCCGACACGAAGTTCTGTACGGTGAGCGCCGCCATCTGCGACAAATGGCTCATCGTGGTCTCGCCGCCGTAGGACTGCCAGTTGGTGTTGGTGAGGAAGCTGATCGCGGTGTTCAGCGCCAGATCGGGCGTGATCACGTCCTGCCCTGCCGGGTTGAGCGGCAGCAGGGTTTGCAGCCGTAACAGCCCGTAGGCCAGCACCAGCCCACCGGCCTTGAACAGCAGCATCGAGCCGGCATAAGCGCGCCAGCCCTGGCCGTGGCGCGGATCGACGCCAGCCAGCCGGTAAAGCCCGGCCTCGCCCGGCATCTGCCCGGCGGAGGCGAGATAGTACAGAAACCTGCCGACCAGCGGCGTGATAAGAATGATCAGCGCCACATACAGCGCGATCTGGGTCCAACCGATGATGGTCATGGATCAGAACCGTTCCGGCCGCAGCAGTGCCGCCAACAAATAACCCACCAGCACAATCGTAACGAAAGCGCCCAGCGCCAGATCGAGGGTCATGGCTAGAGCCGCGCGCACAGGGCGAGATATGCAAAGCACAGCGCAAAGCCGATCAGGCCGGCGCCAAGATAAAGAATGTCCAGCACGGCAAACCTCCGAAAGCGTATCGAAGGTGCAATTTGGTCCGCTATTGCATAGGAATGCGATGCGGCGGAGCGGTTGCCGGCATAGGAATCCTATAGGAGGCGTTATGCCCCCATCGCCTGGCGCATGAACATCCGCCGCAGCGGGCCGATGCGGTGCACTGCGGCAATGCCGAGGTCGCGCGCGCGGCGCAGCGGCCGCATATCGTTGCTGAACAGCCGGTCGAGCGTGTCGGTCGCCGCCAGCATCATCATGTTGTCCGGCCGCCGGGCCGCCTGATAGCGCCGCAGCAGGTCCGCCCCGCCGGGGTCCTCGCCGGTGCGCACCGCCTCGGCCAGCAGCGGCGCCAGGCAGGCAATGTCGCGAAAGCCGAGATTGAGTCCCTGGCCGGCAATCGGATGGATGCCGTGCGCGGCGTCCCCGATCAGCGCCAGCCGCGTGTCGGTATAGCGGTGCACCAGCAGCGCCTTCAGCGGATAGCTCCAGCGTCCGCCCAGCAACCTGACCGCGCCAAGATAGGTTCCGAGGCGGCGAACCAGTTCGCGGGTGAAACGGGCCTCGTCCAGCGCCATGATGTGGGCCGCCATCGCGGTGCGCTCGGTCCAGACGATGGCGGAAATATTGGGCTCCTCCGGCGTTCCTGCCATTGGCAGCAGCGCGAACGGCCCGGCGGGCAGAAAATGCTCCAGCGCCACACCATCATGCGGCGCGGCGTGCGCAATGGTGCAAACGATGCCGACCTGATCGTAGGGCAGATGCGTCACCGGAATGTTCGCTTCCGTGCGCAGTGCGCTGGCGCGGCCATCGGCGGCCACCACCAGCCTGGCGGTGATTTCGCACCCATCGGCAAGCGTGATCCGGGCGCCATCGGCATCGCGCGCAACCCGCGCCGTGGCAGGTGCCGCAACCCGCAGATCGGGCAGCGCGTGCAGCAGGCCGTTCAGCGCCACCCGCAGGCTGCGCGCTTCGACCATCCAGCCGAACGCCTCCGCGCCCACATCGGCGACGCCGAAATGCAGGAACAGCGGCGATGCCGGGCGGCCGAGCCTGCCATCGGACACGCGGATATCGCGGATCGGGCCGGGCGCGAACGGCAGCC
>JAYTQP010000540.1:0-3550 GCA_043746675.1 Rhodospirillales bacterium
CAGGTTGGTGATCGATGCCTCGAACTTCAGCATGAACGGATCGTCAACGATCAGATCGACGGTGCCGAACGCCAAGGTCATGATGCTGACCACCCAATAAATCCGGCTGATCGGCACTTTCTGCCAGATCCGCCGGCCGAGATCGACCAGCACATAAATCACCGTGCCGGCGATCGCGCCTTTCAGCCCGACGATCCAGCGCAAGATCAGGAAAACCCCGAGCGAGCCGAGATCGCCGCTGAGCTGCTGCAGCGGCTTGGGAATTTCGAAATTCATGCCGGCACCAAACCCGTTCGGCGCGGCCTACCATACTGGCGCGCCACCAGGAAGCCGATCACCCCGAGATTGAGGATATTGCTGAACACCCCGACAGCGAAGGCCGGAGCGTACGATCCGAACGCGTCATAAATCGCCCCCCCGGCCCAGCCGCCGCAGGCCATCCCGAGCAGGCCGGCGAACAGCATGACCGGCACCCGCCAGCCGGCCTCGCTGGCCGGGAACAATTCGCGCACCGCCAGCACGTAATTCGGCACGATGCCGCCAAACCCCAGCCCGAACGCCGCCGCCACCAGAAACAGCCCAAGCTCGTCCTGGGTCGACAAAAACAACGCCAAGGTCACCGCCTGGCAGGCGGAGCCAAACAGGATCGACCGCAGCGCGCCGATGCGGTCGCCCAGCCAGCCCCAGAATTGCCGGCTGAAAAACGCGCAGGCCAGCAGCACCGACAGCATCGCCGCCCCGTGCGACGGGCTGAACCCCAGATCGGTGCAGAAGCTGACCAGATGCACGCTCGGCTGCGCCATCGGAATGCAGCACAGAAAAATCGCCACCGAGAGCAGCCCGAGCACCAGATTGGGCGGCATTTGCAGCACCCGCCCGCCCGGCATCGGCCCGGCATGCGCCGACCCCGCCAGCGGTGGCCGCGGCGGCGCGCGCAGAAAAACAATCGCCAGCGGCACGATCACCACCGCTTCCAGCACCCCGAAGGCAACCGAAGTCGCCCGCCAGCCGTAATGCTCGATCCCCAGCTCAAACAACGCCGGCCACACCGCGCCCGCGACATACTGCCCGCTGGTGATCAGCGCCAACGCCGTCCCCCGCCTGCGGTCGAACCAGCGGCTGACATAGGTCATCAGCGGCGCGTTCATGCTGCCATTGCCGAACAGGCCGAGCAGCGCGCCATAGCCAAAATAAAGCGCCCAGGCGCCACCGGTGGTGCAAACAACCAGCCCGGCCGCCGCCATTAGCGCGCCGAACACCGTGGTCCGCCGCACCCCGAAGCGTTCCGCCACCCAGCCCATCGGAATCCCGCCCAGCCCGGTGCCGAACGCCGCCAGCGCCGACGCCAATGCCGGCACCGAGCGCGGCGCACCGAAATCCGCCGCGATCGGCTTCAGCGCCACCACCACCACCAGCGGCGCGCCGTAGGTCACCGACAAGATCGCCAGGCACGCGCACGCCACCACCCAGGATGTGCGGCTTTCGACCGACTGCATCACGCTTGCTGATACGTCGCGACGAAGGCCTCCAGCCGGTCCATCGCCAGGGTCAGCAAGGCCTCGCTCTTGGCGTAGCACAGCCGTATATGCCGCTCCGCCCCCTTGCCGAACGAAATCCCCGGCGCCATCCCCACCCCGGCTTCCACCACCGCGCGCTTGCAGAACGTCAGCGTGTCGGTCACGCCATCGACCTCGAACATCGCGTAGAAACTGCCATTGTTCGGAATGTTGCGCACCCGCTGCATCCGCCCCAGCCGGTCATTCACGATGTCCCGCCCCTTGCCGCAACGGGCGGCGAATTCCTTCACGAACGGCTCGCCCAGCCGCAGCGCCGCAATCGCCCCGTACTGGGCGAATTCCGGCGCGCCGGAGGTGTTGAACTGGATCAGTTTCTCGAACGCGTCCTGGCAGCCCTCGGGGTAGACGATCCAGCCCAGCCGCCAGCCGGTCATCGCCCAGGCCTTGGAAAAACTATTGACCACGAACACCGGATCGGTCGGGCGAATAATCTCCAGAAAGCTGAACGCCGCATTCCGGTCGTACACCGTGCGGTGATAAACCTCATCCGAAATGATCGCGATGTTCCGCGCCCTTGCGAATGCCAGCAACTCCTCCGCCTGCGCCCGCTCGATCATCCACCCCGTCGGGTTGCCGGGGGATGCCAGATAAATCACCTTGGTCCGCACGTCGCACGCATCGAACACGCTTTGCAGATCGAGCGACCAGCCGGCATTGCCCGCCGTCATCGACACTTCGCGCACCCCGGCGCCCATGATCTGCATGGCCCGCATGATATTCGGCCAGGACGGCGTGATGGCAACCACGTTGTCGCCCTCCGCCACCGTCGCCTGCGCAATGAGATTGACCGCACTCATGCCCGACGCCGTCAGCGCGATCCGGGTTTCCGGCAAATCCACGCCGTAAACCATCTTGTTGTACTCGACCAACGCCTGCCGCATTTCCGGAATGCCGCGATTCGGGGTGTAGAACGTCTTGCCATCTGCCAGCGCCTTGGCCGCCGCATCGCAAATGAACGCCGGCGTCGGCACGTCCGGCTCGCCGGCATACATGCCGACCGTGTCAGGATAGTCGAAACCCATGCGCCAAACCTCGACAATGGGGCTGTCTTCCAACGCCTCGATGGCGGGGCGGATGATCGACATGGCAGTTTTCCTTTGGACTGGCTTGCGTTAGGGGAAGGCATGCAACGCCGGCAGGCGCGCCGGGTCAATCGCTCGGTTTGAAACCCTGCCCAGTGTGAGGTGCGGTAAAGCGCTTCTTTTTTGGAAAAAAAGAAGCAAAAAACTTTTTCACGCTGGTTCCTGCAAAAAGTCTAGCAGCCGCTCCACCACCGCAGCCGGTTGTTCCTGCTGCACCCAGTGGCCGGCGCCTTCCAACGAGTAAAAGCCGCGAAAATCCTGGCAGGCCTGGGTTTGCATCGCTTCCAGCGCGCCCGGCGACTGGTGGATGCCCCAATCCTGCGCGCCGGCAATGAAGCAGGTCGGCACCGCGATCGCCCGGCCGGCAAACACTTCCAATTCCTGCGCCAGCGCCGGATCGGTGCGGCAGCGATACCAGTTCAGCCCGCCCTGAAACCCCGTTCTGGCATATTCGGCGGCGTAAACCGCCAGCTCGGCCTCCGGCAGCCAACGGCAGGCGGCAATGGTGGCGGCATCCGGCATTTCCTGGGCCACGGTCGCCGCCATCCCCTGCGCACGTTCCATCACATAATAGGTCGGCAGCTTGGCGAGTTCGTCCGCCGTCCAGCCCGCCAGCGTGAATGGCCGATTGCCCGGCCAGTCGGCCGATTTATGATGGTAATAAGCCCGCAAAAACGCATGCACCCCCTGCGGTGCGCCCTGCATGTCCGGGTTGGCCTCGGCGGTCGAATAATACCACTGATAATGCTTGCGCGGCCGCGCCAGCCCAGCCAGTGCGGCATCCGGATTGCGCGCCATCGGGCCGAGCGCAGGCGGTCCCCCGAACGGGGCGCTCATCAACGCCGCGCGGGTAAAAATATCCGGCCGCAGCAGCGCCGCCCAGGCGGCCAC
>JAYTQP010000541.1:0-1687 GCA_043746675.1 Rhodospirillales bacterium
CAACAAAGCCCATGCGGCGGCGTACGCGCTGGTGTCCTACCAGACCGCCTGGATGAAGGCGAACCACCCCGAGGCGTTTCTGGCCGCCTGCATGAGCCTCGGGCTGAACAACACCGATCGGCTGGCCGCGTTGCGGCAGGAAGCCAGCCGGATGGGCATCAAGCTGCTGCCGCCGGACATTAACCGTTCCGATGCCGATTTCAAGCTGGAACACGAGGTCGGTGGCAAGACCGCCATTCGTTACGCGCTCGCCGCGGTCAAACGGGTGGGCATGGCGGCAATGCAGGCGGTGGTGGCGGCGCGCGGCGTGTCCAGCTTCGAGGACCTCGCCGACTTCGCCGCCCGCGTCGATCCCAAGCAGATCAACAAGGCGCAGATCGAAAATCTGGTGCGGTCCGGCGCGTTCGATCGGCTGGAGAGTAATCGCGCGCGGGCGTTCAGCGGATCGGAGACGATCTTGCGGCGGGCGCAGGCGAGTTTGGAAGAAAGCACCAGCGGGCAGATCGGCTTGTTCGGCAAATCCAACCAGGCCGAGCCGCTTCGACTTGCCGACATGCCGGACTGGGCGCCGATGGACCGGCTGAGCTTCGAGGCGGAGGCGATCGGGTTCCATCTGACCGCGCATCCGCTGGATGCCTACGCCACCGTTTTGCGCCGGATGCAGGTGGTATCGAGCACGATGCTGGAAGCCCGTGCCGCCAATGGCGACGCTCGGGTGAAGCTCGCCGGCAGCGTGGTCAACAGCAAGGAACGCATCACCCGCACCGGCAGCCGGATGGCGTGGGTGCGGATGTCCGACGCCGGTGGCACCTTTGAGGTGACGTTCTTCAGCGAAACCTTGGGCAAATGCCGGGATCTGCTGGTGGCCGGAACCTCGATCGTGGTGACCGCCGACATCCGCATGGAGGGCGAGGCGCTGCGGATTACCGCCAGCGACGCGGCTGGGCTGGATGCGGCGGCGCAGCAGGCCGGCGGCGGCATTCGCATCTGGCTGGCGCGCACCGAGGCAGTTGAGCATATCCGCACCCTGCTGCACCGCGAGGGCAAAGGCCGCGGCAAGGTGGTGCTGATCCCGCGCACCGAGGCTGCACAGGAGGTGGAAATCACCCTGCCCGGGAGTTTCAATATTTCGCCGCGTCTGGCCCAGGCGATGAAGGCGCTGCCGGGGGTGGAGCGGATCGAGGATGTTTGAGATTTCGCCGCTCAGCGTGCGCGCCCCACTTACGAAGCTTTGGTAAACCACAGCGTCGCGGCCGCCGCCACCGCTGCCGTGCCGCCGGTCAGCAGCGTGCCCCAGACCATGTCCACGATGGCCAATTCCCAGGACCAGCCTTTCAGGGTGGCCATGTTGGTCAGATCGTAGGTGCCGTAGGCGACCAGCCCGAGCACCGCGCCGCGCCACAGTGCGTCGGCCCAGTTGCCGGTTTGCAGCGCCGGCAGCACCGCCAGCGCGAGCACGCCGGCGCAGTAGAGCAGATAGAAAAGCGCGGCGGCCGACAGGATCGGGCTTTCCAGCAGCAGGGCGCCGAGGCGCGGCTTGTAGAAGGCCGAGGTCATTGTCATCAGCCAGCCGAAATCGATCGCGAATAGGCCGATCACGGTCATTGCGTAGGCGAGTAGTAGACGGCGCATGGTCGGTTCCTTTGGGTTATTGACGATATATGGGCGCAAGCGGGATTGTGCTATG
>JAYTQP010000542.1:0-3007 GCA_043746675.1 Rhodospirillales bacterium
CCATGATGTCCCAGCATCATGGCGGCGGTCCCTCCTTCCCAGGTGCAAAAATCCCGCGCCGGCCCTCCGCCGGCAGACTTCCCGAACGGACACTAAGGCGGTGGATCGGGCGCGTTCGCCCAACCCGGTGCAGGTCGGCGTCCACACACTCTGTCCGCCGGCGCGCAAATATTGTCCGTTCGATGCGCGCGTGCCAGCAGCATACCTACCCCCAGATTTGCTCACCTGGCACCCAGGTGGTGTGGAAGCCGGCGGAAATGCGGTGCGGGATTTGCACCTTGGCGATCGGGCCGCGCGAAATGTCGCCGGCGTCGAACACCAGGCAGCTGGATTTCCAGTTGTTGGTGTCGGTGGTGAAGGTCACGACATAGGCGGCATCTTCCGGGCTGTCCGGGGTGCTGCCCTTTTTTGGCGCGACCGGCGATTCCGCGCCGAACACCCCTGCCCCGTAATCGAAGCGCTGGGTCTGGCCGGTGTCGGTGTCGGTGTCGTAGCGCACCAGCGCGTCGAAGGTCTGGCAACGGCCAGACAGGTCGCCGGAGGCGAGGTCGGGTACCGGGAGGTATTGGTTGAAGGCGAGGCGGGATTTATGGCCGAGGCGCCAGGGGTTCAGGCGGGGAAATTCGGTGTTGAGATCGTCGATTTTGCCTTCCCGCACTTCGCCGGTGACCAGATGGAACGACCAGCGATAGAGTTCATGGATACGGCGCCGATAGGACATCGCGGCGGCGAGTTTGCCGTCCACGGCGTCGATCGGGCGTTCCGGGTTGGGGATGCGGCAGCCGATCTGGTGCAGCCAGTCGCCTTCTTCATAGCAGTTGACGACGTGCAGGATGTAGCAGGGCGCGGCTTCGAACCAGCGTATATCGGTGCTTTTGCCGTAGCGCGGAATAACCCCGAAGCGGGCCGGGACATCGCGGTGAAAGCGGATCACCCGGCGCTTTTCGCGTTCCAGCAGGCCGGCATCCTGAAACAGCGGCAGATCGTGCAGAACGCAGTAGTTGGCGGATAATCCCATATCGTGCGGGGAACGCGGGCCGGGCAGGTCGATCGGCACATCATGCAGCAATTCGCCGCTGGCGCTGGCGACGCCGTAGCGCATGTAGGGGGCTTCGTTGCCGTAGGTGAAGAAGAACAACTCGCCGGTGCGCGGATCGACCTTGCTGTGGGCGGATAGGGAATGCGCGAGTTTGCCGCTGAATTTTTCGCGGCCTTTGGTTTCCAGGGTCAGCGGATCGACATTGTAGGGCTGTCCGGCCATGTACCAGAGCGAGAGCAGTTTGCCGGCGTAGAAGATGACATCGGTGTTGGACGAATCCTTGATCGGCGAGCCCGGCAGCATCGGGTTGTAGGGGCCGGCAAGGCCGGGCCAGATGGATTTGCCGGCGATGTCTTCGACCACGAAGGCTTCGTTGCGAATGTAGCGCTGGCGGAACGAGGCTTTGCCGTCGCGGAAGTAGATAGCCCGCAGCATCGCATCGCCATCGTAGTAATGATAGCGGTTGGCCGGGGCGAAGCGTTGCGACGGGCCGTTCATGACGTAGGCGCCGTGCAGATCGACCGGCAGTTCGCCTTCGACCACCAGGTTATCGGCTTCGTATTCGCGGTCGGTCGGGGCGAACCAGCCGTGGAGGTAAGGGTGATCGGTACCCCAGATCCAACCCGGCGCATCCGGCGGCGGAGTACCGTCGGGCGCGAACAGACGCACGTTGGCCCGCGTAATCGGAAGATCCAGCAGCGCGTGCGTCAGCGAATGATCCATGGTGGCCTCTCCCGAACGTTTTTTAACTTACCTTAGCCTTCCTCTCTGCCGCTTCATCCATGCTGGAAACCCCGTCATGCGCCGCCGACCAGGCAACCGGATTTTCGAGAAACTTCCGCACTTCCTTCATGCTCGCTTCCGAAAAGTATGGCCGGTCCTTGCAGGCTTCCAGCACATCCCACCAGGTGGCGAGGTGGTGCAGATTGAGGCCCATGCGCTTCAACCCGTCAATGCCGCCGGGGAAAACACCGTAGTAGAACACCACAAAGGTATGGTCGCACAGCGCGCCGGCGTTGCGCAGGGCCTGGCAGAACTGGATCTTGCTGCCGCCATCGGTGGTCAGGTCTTCCACCAGCAGGGTTTGCTTGCCCGTCGGCACATCGCCTTCGATCAGCGCGTCGCGGCCGAAGCCTTTCGGTTTTTTGCGCACATAGGCCATCGGCAAAGCCATCCGATCCGCCATCCAGGCGGCGAACGGGATGCCGGCGGTTTCCCCGCCGGCGACTGCTTCAATGGTTTCATAGCCGACGTGGCGGCCGATTTTTTCCACCGCTAGGTCCATGATCTTGCTGCGCGCGCGCGGGAAATAGATGATCCGGCGACAGTCGATATAGACCGGAGACTTCCAGCCCGAGGTGAAGGTATAAGGTTCCTCCGGGCGGAAATTGACCGCCTTGATCTCCAGCAGGAGCCTCGCGGTGGTGAGTGCGGCGTCGCGGTCCCAATCTGTGGTATGCATCGTGGTCATGGTCGGTCTTTCCTCAGCGTCCTTCGCTCGGTCATTCCCTAGCCCTGCGCCGCTGGCGCGTCCATCGCTGTGACCGCTTTGCGCACGCCCAAACCGGCTATTTCGCGCGCGCGAGAGGGGAGCTTGCCGCTTGTTTGGGTGTTGGACGATCCGCGGCCTGGCACCTCGGCGCAGGCGATCGGGATTGCTGAACGGCTGGGCGAGCCGTTCCGGCGCATCCCGCTGCATTGGACCTGGAAAACACATTTCGCCGGGCTGGCGCCGCAGGGGTCGCTGATGGGGCTGGCGCCGCCGGGGATCGCCTCGGCCGATCTGCTGCATCCGCCGGCGCTGGTGATTTCGGCCGGCCGCCGCTCGGCGCCGGTCGCGCTGTGGCTGAAGGCGCAGACCGGCTGCAAGATCGTGCATTGCATGTCGCCGGGGGTGGCGGGGATCGCGCGGCGGCAGGCGTTCGATCTGCTGGTGCTGCCGGAGCACGATCAGGCCGCGCCGGCGCC
>JAYTQP010000543.1:0-5567 GCA_043746675.1 Rhodospirillales bacterium
CAATGCCGAGTTCGTCCAGCACGTCGTCCTCCGCCAGTTCCTGCACCACGATGCCGAGGTTGCTGATATGCTGGCGTAGCGCCGGCGGGATCGCGGCCAGCGCATGATCGGCCATGTCGGCAATCATGTCCGCGTCCGGCGGGGTGGTGAAGCGGTAGGCAGGGTCAGGTTCGGCCATCCCGCAACTGCGCGCGCACTTCGACCGAACGTCAAGCAAGGGAGCACCGCATGGTCGAAAAACTGACCGCCGCCGAACGGGCCGCGTTGGCCGAAACCTTGCCGCACTGGAAGATCGCGCCAGACCGCGACGCCATCGCGCGAAAATTCAAATTCCGCGATTTCAGCGAGGCCTTTGGCTTCATGGCTCGGGTGGCCCTGCTGGCGGAAGCGCAGAACCATCACCCGGAATGGTCGAACGTGTGGAACCGGGTCGATATCGTGCTGAGCACGCATGACGCCGGCGGGCTGAGCGCGCGCGACGTGACGCTGGCCGCCGCGATCGATGCGATCGCCGGATGAGCGATCTGGCGGCGCGTACCGCACGGGTTCGCCGTGCCACCGCGCGGCTTTGCGGGCAACTCGGGTGGGCGGCCTTGCACGAAGTAACCCTGGCCAATGGCCGCCGCGCCGACATCCTGGCCTTGCGCGCCGATGGCGGCTTCGTCTGCATCGAGATTAAATCCGGCCTGCGCGATTTTCAGGTCGATCTGAAATGGCCTGAATATCGCGACTTCGCCGATACGCTCTATTTCGCAGTCGATACGGATTTTCCGGAGCATCTGCTGCCGCCGGAGGTCGGGGTGATCGTCGCCCACGACGGCGATGCGGTTTTGGTGCGTGGTGGTACCGACCACCCGCTCGCCGCCGCCCGGCGCCGGGCTTTGACGCAGCAGTTTGCCCGGTTGGCGGCGGCGCGGCTGGCGGCGCTGGAGGACCCGGCCGGCGCGGCCGAATTGCGTGCGGCGCTGAGGGCTGAATAGCGCCGTTTAATACATATGCTGGCCGCCGTTGATGCTTAGCGTGCTGCCGGTGATGAAGTCGCCGTTGTCGGCGGTCAGGAATACCACCCCGCGGGCGATATCCTCGGCGTGGCCGAGCCTTCCCATCGGGATGCGGGCGATGATCTTCTGCAGCACGTCCGGCGGCACCGCGCGGACCATTTCAGTATCCACATAGCCCGGCGCGATCGCGTTGACGGTAATCCCGAAGCGCGCGCCTTCCTGCGCCAGCGCCTTGGTGAAGCCGTGGATGCCGGATTTGGCGGCGGCGTAGTTCACCTGGCCATACTGCCCGGCCTGGCCGTTGATCGAGCCGATATTGACGACCCGGCCGAATTTCGCCGCGCGCATATCCTCAAACGTCAGTTTGCAGAGATTGAAGCAGGAGCCGAGGTTGGTATCCATCACCGCGTCCCACATGTCCCGCGTCATTCGGGCCATGGTGGTGTCGCGGGTGATGCCGGCATTGTTGACCAGGATTTCGATCTTGCCGAATTCGGCATGGATGCTTTCCACTGCCGTCTGGCAGGCGGCGAAGTCCCCCGCATCGAACTTGCGGACCGGGATAGCGGTTTCGGCGTGAAAGGCGGTGGCGGCGGCGTCGTTGCCGGCATAGCTGGCGATCACGGTTCGGCCGGCGGCCTTCAGGGCGCGGCTAATCTCGGCCCCGATGCCGCGGGTTCCGCCCGTGACGAGTGCGATACGGCTCATTGTTTGCTCCCTTAGCGACGTGTCAGCGCCCTATGCCCGACGCCACGCGCACTCTAGCCCGCCAGCGAGCGCAGATCACGCACCGATTTTGGCAGTTTCGAACCGCACGATTTCACCGTGCCGGGTTTCTTCGGGCAGGCAGAGGGCGGCCAGGGCTGGGGCGATGCGCGCCGGATGCGGCAGCAGCGAACGGTCTTCCCCGGGAAAGGCACGCATGCGGATGCGGGTCGCCATTGGGCCGGGATCGAACAAATTCACCCGCAATTCGGTCCGCCGCGTTTCCCCCGCCCAGGTCAGCACCAGCGCGCGGGCGGCCGCCTGGCTGGCGGCGTAGTGGCCCCAGTATGCATCCGGGGCGGTCGCCATGGACGATGTGACGAACACCGCCCGCCCGATCGGTGCGGCCAGCAGCAGCGGCGCGCAGCCGCGTATCAGCCGCAGCGGGGCTTCCAGGTTGATCGCCAGCATCGCCGCCCATTCGCGCAGATCGATATGCGGCACCGGGGTCAAGGTGCCGATCTCGCCGGCATTGCTGACCATGATGTCGAGCCGGCCGAAGCGTTGGAACAGGCTCGGCGCGATCAGATCGACCTGGGCGCCGTCGCACAAATCGAGCGGCAGCAGGGTGGCGGTGCCGCTGGTGGCGCGGACAGCATCATCGGTTTCCTCCAGCCCGGCCTGGCTGCGCGCCACCAGCACGACATGCGCGCCGCGCCGGGCGAGTTCGACGGCGGTGGCCGCGCCCAAGCCACGGCTGGCGCCGGTGATCAGCGCGATCTTGCCGTGCATCGGGTTAGCGTGCTTCGGTCAGCAGGGTAAGCTGGCGGGTGTCGTTGTCGTTGATGTCGGGCAGCGAAATCGGATAGTCGCCGGTGAAGCAGGCGTCGCAATATTGCGGCTGGCGCGCATCCCGGCCGGCATGGCCGAGCGCCTGATAAAGCCCGTCCTTGGAAATGAAGGCCAGGCTGTCCACCCCGATGCGGGCGGCCATTTCCTCCACCGTCAGCCGGTAGGCGAGCAGCTTGCTGCGCTCCGGCGTGTCGATGCCGTAGAAGCAGGAATGCGTGGTCGGCGGCGAGGAAATGCGCATATGCACTTCGCGGGCGCCGGCCTGGCGGACCATTTCGACGATTTTGCGCGAGGTGGTGCCGCGGACGATCGAATCATCGACCAGCACCACCCGCTTGCCGGCGAGCACCGCCGCGTTGGCGGAATGTTTCAGCTTCACCCCGAGATGGCGGATATTGTCCGACGGCTCGATGAAGGTGCGGCCGACATAGTGGTTGCGGATAATGCCGAGCTCGAACGGAACGCAGCTTTCGGTGGCATAGCCCATTGCCGCCGGCACGCCGCTATCGGGCACCGGCACGATCACATCGGCATCGACATGGCTTTCGCGCGCCAGCATGGCGCCGATGCGCTTGCGGGCTTCGTAGACCGGCATGCCTTCGACGATCGAGTCCGGGCGGGCGAAATAGATATATTCGAACACGCAGAATCGGCTCGGCTGGGCGCCGAACGGCTTGATCGACTGGATGCCGGTGTCGGTGATGACGACGATTTCGCCCGGCGCGACATCGCGCACGAACTCGGCGCCGACGATTTCGAGCGCGCAGGTTTCGCTCGCCAGCACCCAGCCATCGGTGCCCATGCGGCCGAGGATGAGCGGGCGGACGCCGAGCGGGTCGCGGGCGCCGATCAGCGCGTTTTCGGTGAGCGCGACCAGCGAATAGGCGCCGACCACCTGGCGCAGCGCGTCGGTCAGCCGGTCCACAACGGTGGCGTACCGGCTCATCGCGATCAGGTGAATGAACACTTCGCTGTCGGTGGTGGATTGGAACAGGCAGCCGCGGCCGACCAGCGCGCGGCGCAGGATGGTGGCGTTGGTGAGGTTGCCGTTATGCGCCACCGCCAGCCCGCCGAAGGCGAAATCCGCATACAGTGGCTGCACGTTGCGCAGCACCACGTCGCCGGTGGTGGCGTAGCGGTTATGCCCGATCGAGCGGTGCCCGAGCAGCCCGTCCATGATCCGCTTGTTCTCGAAATTCTCCCCCACCAGGCCGATGCCGCGATGGGAATGGAAGCGCTTGCCGTCATGCGTGACGATGCCGGCGGAGGCCTGCCCGCGATGCTGCAAGGCGTGCAGCCCAAGTGCGGTGAGCGCGCCGGCATCGGCGTGGTTCCAAACCCCGAACACGCCGCATTCATCGTGCGGGCGCTCCAGATTCCAGAAGCCGTCGGCGGAAACCTGTTCGGCTGCGTCCATCGCGGGCTCTCCTGGGCGTAGGGTCAAAGGCTGGTGGCCGGCGGCACCGGCTTGCCGGTCGCGCGGCCTTGCGGGGGTGCCTGCAGCAGGTCTTCCGAGGTGGTGCCCCGCCCGGCCGGCAGCGGCGCTAAAGTGGGGCGGTGCTTGGCTGGCAGTTGCGCCAGCAGCCAGGCGGCGCCGTCATGGACGGCGGGCAGCAGGCGGGCGGTGCGCACCGCATCCGGCCAGTGGTCCGACGTGGTCAGCAATCCGCCCACGATATAGAGCGCCATCACCAGCACGGCGCCGCGCACGATGCCGAACAGCACGCCGAGGCTGCGATCCACCCCGGTTAGGCCGATGCTGCGCACCGCTTTGCCGAGGAGGTTGGTGACGATCGAAAACAGGATTAGCGCGACCACGAAGGTGGCGGCGTAGGACACCGGATTGGCGATATCGGGCGATCCGATCCAGCGCAGGAAATAGGGCTGCGCCAGCGGGTTGAGGATCACCGCGACGTAGCCGGCGGCGATCCAGGCGGCGATCCCGAGCACTTCGCGCACGAAGCCGTGCATGAAGGCGAGAATGGCGGAGATCGCCACCACGCCGAGGATGGCGAGATCGACGTAGTTCATGTGGGGGTGTGGATCATGCTGGCGTCGTATATCGCTTTGCGAGCGCCGGATACCACCCCATCAAGCGGATGGCTTGCCTGTGTTGGCGGAAAATTGCGCCACCAGGTCGGATAGATGCCCGATTTCCCGCAACCGCAGCCCCTCCGGCGGCGCCAGCCGGCCGCTGCCGCGGGCGATCCGGCGCGGCAGGCAGGCGGTTTCGAAGCCGAGTTTCTGCGCTTCCTTCAGCCGCGCCTCGGCCTGGGCCACCTGCCGCACCTCGCCGGACAGCCCGACTTCGCCGAAATAAACGCTGCCGGGGTCGGTCGGGGTGTCGGTGGCCGCCGAGGTGAGGGCAGCCGCCACCGCGAGATCGGCCGCCGGTTCGGTGACGCGCAGGCCGCCGGCGACGTTGAGGTAAACATCGGTCGCGTTCAGCCGCACGCCGCAGCGGGTTTCCAGCACCGCCAGCAGCATCGACAGCCGGCCGCTGTCCCAGCCGATCACCGAGCGGCGCGGGGTGCCGCCTTGGTTGGGGGCGAGCAGACATTGGATTTCCACCAGCACCGGGCGGGTGCCTTCCAGCCCGGCGAAGACCGCGCTGCCGGAGATGTGGCCGCGGCGTTCGGCGAGGAACAAAGCCGACGGGTTGGCGACTTCCGCCAGCCCACGATCGGTCATCTCGAAGACGCCGATTTCGTCGGTGGCGCCGAAGCGGTTTTTCACCCCGCGCAGGATGCGGAACTGGTGGCCGCGGTCGCCTTCGAAATACAATACCGCATCCACCATGTGTTCCAGCACCCGCGGCCCGGCGATGGCACCTTCCTTGGTGACGTGGCCGACCAGGACGACGGAAAAATCCTTGGTTTTGGCCAGCCGGATCAGCTCGAAACTGCACGCCCGCACCTGGCTGACGGTGCCCGGCGCGCTGTCGATACTGTCCAGCCACATGGTCTGGATCGAATCGATCACCACCATCGTGGTGTTGTCGGCGGCTTG